>RFVQ01000053.1 GCA_009922495.1 Chitinophagia bacterium | reverse complement strand
AAGCCAGTTCAAATTCTTCCTTGCTGTTCAAGAGATATTCAATGGCCAACCGATACATGCTATTGAACTGATTGGCCCATACTTTTTTGGGCATTTCTCTGGAATACCATTGCAGCATTACATCCAGGTCCGGTGGAATCAAATAGCCTGCTTCCCCCTTTTCAAATAAATGCGCTCTTTCACTCAATCGCAAGTAGGTGTCTCTTGATTCCCGTTCTTCATTTATCCAGTCTAACAAGCGCTGCCATCGATAAACCAAATAGGTATTGCCAATATTGATGATGGTATCGTCATTGATACTGTCTTCATGGAGATAATCTGTTTTGTGAGTAAAGGGTTGTATACATTCCAATACCGATGGAACGGCTTTCTGAATTTCAATTAACAATCTTTTCAGCACTGACCGGGGAACTTCTGTTATTTCCTGAACATGTTTTAACGTCCTGGGTTCTTGAATATCTGGTAATGTCCCAGGACGGGTGATCAATTTGAATAACTGTTGCATCAACACCTGATCATGTGCCAATTGCTGGCTGTAGAATTTTTCCAGACTAGCTGCCACGCCTTGGGTTGGATCACCCCATTCAGACAATTCCTTTATGTCAATTGTTGCTTCTGTGCCCCTTGAAAGGGTGGAATGCTCCTCTTTACCTGTCTGCAGGGGTAAAGCCATTGTTCGCTTTTGTACCAATCGCTGAAGACATAGCTGCAAGAAGGGAAGGTTATGGGCATTTTGATCATATCCCTTTTCTAAGAAAACGGCAGCTTCTTCAGTGAGCAGAATATTATTTGCTTTTAAGGATCCATGAATAATCTGTTTTAGATCATCCTGTCTTAACAAGGGCAGTGCATACAATCCGGCATTCAAGTAATCCTGGATGCTTCTGTAATTATACATCCTCGGTAAAAAGGAGGACCGAAGACCAATCAAAACATAAATGGGTGCCTTGGCCGCAGCTACTGCACGGGCTAGGTTATTGAACAACAGGCTTATGTCCAGTTCCCATTGCTCGTAGCGCATTTTGCTTAGCGCTTCGAACTGGAAAATATCCTCAAATTGATCCAGGATGATCAACAGGTTCTTGTGCTGAAGACTTTCTTTTTGCGAAGCAACCCGCAATAAACCCGAATGATCCTTCCTTATCTCACCAACAATTTCCTGTTGTAAGGCTAAAGAGCTTTTCTCTTCATTCACCAAAACGTTCTCTTCGGCCAATGCAGCTGCCAGATTTTCAATAGGGGTCACTCCTGTCCTGCAATACGCAATGGCCCATTTTTTACCTGCTAACCCATCAAACCCCCTTTCTAAAGCGGGAATAAGTCCTGCCTGTATCAATGATGTTTTACCTGATCCGGCTTGTCCTACAACCCCTATAAAACGGGAGGATTGCATGATGCCTAAAAGGTCATCTACCTGACGCTTCCTCCCCAAAAACAATTTCTGTTGTGCAGCCGTAAAGGGTGAAAGCCCCGGAAGGATTGCAGCGGTAGACATATTCATTAAACAGGTATGATGTTCGTTCTGATTTAAATTATGTCTAAGGTATAAAAATTCACTTGAAATTGCTTTAAGTCATTTTAGGCCAATGGGGTAATGGCTGGTATTTCCTGAAGGGATCCTATTTGATGTGCAAAAACATGAATTTCGAACTTCAAGCGTGAAGGCTTTATTGCTTTGACACCAGTATTGGCGACTGTTTCAGGCGCAAAAAAAATCGGTCAACCTGATAAGATTGACCGAAGTGCAGGTTTGGTAGCCTCGACAGGAATCGAACCTGTATCTGGAGCTTCGGAAACTCTCATACTATCCATTGTACTACGAGGCCAGGCTGCAAAGATACCCCAGATCATACCTTCCTACCAATTACATTTTTGTTTATTTTGAAGGACCAAATTATTGCCATTGAAAAAGTCATCCCTTCATTCCATTGCCAGGTGGTCAGCCCTCTCGAGTTTTCTTGTTTCCCTTGCGCTGATGGCAATGGGTAAGCTAGCCGCTTCAGGCCCCACGCTTATTGCTTTCTTTCTCCTTTTGTCGGTTGGACTGAGAGACCTGGAAACCTACAAAGGCTATGCTTTCACGATCCTCATCTTGGCAGCGGTTACCAGTTCTCTTTATTATCCGCAATATTTTACGGAATGGAATGGATATAAACTATCTGGACTGATCATTCCACTTTTGCAACTGATCATGTTCGGAATGGGTAGCTCCATGTCGGCCAATGATTTTATTGCGGTAGTCAAAGAACCGCGGGGTGTGATCATCGGCATCCTCTCCCAGTTTACCATCATGCCTTCCCTGGGTTTTGTATTGGCCAAATACAGCGGATTACCCCCGGAGATTGCAGCAGGTATCGTTTTGGTAGGTTGTTCACCAAGCGGATTGGCCTCCAATGTCATGGCCTATCTGGCCAAGGCCAACCTGGCACTTTCATTGACCATCACTTCCTGCACCACGCTCTTGGCACCCTTTGTTACACCACTGCTCATGAAATTGTTGGCAGGTGAATACATTGAGATCGATGTGCTCACCATGATGCTTGATATTTCCAAGATGATCATCCTGCCGATCATTGCCGGTTTGGTCTTCAACCGACTGCTGCGCGGCAACACCGCTTGGATGGACAAAGTCATGCCACAGGTATCCATGTTTGGCATCGCTTTCATCATCGTGATCATCACCGCTGCCGGCCGAGACAGTCTTATGAACATCGGTCCCATTCTGATCTTCATCGTACTGCTCCACAATGGATTCGGTTATTTGTTGGGATACTGGTCTGCACGTTTGCTGAAAATGAAAGAAGCAGATGCCAGAACGGTGGCCATTGAAGTGGGATTGCAAAATGCGGGATTGGCTTCAGGCATTGCCAAGGGATTGGGCAAGATCGCAACAATCGGATTGGCCGCTGGCGTATTCGGTCCCATCATGAACATCACGGGTTCTATGCTGGCCTCCTATTGGCACAAACGGAGTCCTGATCAGTTGACATAGATTGGATTGGCCAATCCATTCAGGTCATACACTACCTTCCCATCGCGGATGGTGACTTCACACTCGAGACGCTCTTTCCCCTTGAGCTTGTATCCGGTTTTGTCGTAAAAACCAAAATCACCCTGGCGCATCCTCAGGATACTGATATCCGCAGGAGCTCCCACAGTCAGATGACCGAGTTCCGTTCTGTTGATCACCTTTGCCGGTGCCCAGGTGGCAGCATGAACAACCTTGTCGAGGGGCATGCCCATCAGCAGGAATTTGGACATCACATCCAGCATATTTTTCATGGAGGTATTCATGGATCCGGTATGCAGATCGGTACTGATGGTATTGGGAAAGAGTCCCGCTTTCAATGCCGGGATCGCTTGCTCGAAATTGAAACTGGATCCACCGTATCCCACATCAAAAATGATCCCTCTTTGCTGAGCCTTCAGCACAAAGGGTTTCAGGGTTTTGGTTTTCTCGTCAACAATGGGTTCACGGGTTCCTTCCAGTGAGGCATAGGTATGGGTATAGATATCACCCGGCCTGAGTTTTTTCATGAACAGTTCTTCAATGGAGAGGTTGGGTACCTGTCTGCCAAAATCGATCATCACGGGCAAGCCTGCCATCTTTCCGGCTTCCACCGCTTTTTCTGTAGGGGTCCAGTTGCCACCCAGAAAATGGGCCAGCTTGAAACCAATCACCACATCACTGTTTTCCTTCGCTGCCTTTGCTGCCTTTTCCGGATCCATGTCGCTCAGGTTCTGTTCAACATCGCCACCCTGCATGCCGCCGCCTACAATATTCAGAAAAGCCAACACCCTGGTTTGGGCACTGTCGATCACATTGCGCCGAAAGGTTTGGATGTTCCTCCATCCTGCACCGCCACAGTCAACAATGGTGGTAACGCCATTGCGAAAGGTAAATCCATCGGGTGCCAATGCCGCCATGCCATCACTGAGATAATGATTGAGTTGTGTGCCATGGAAAACATGTCCGTGCAAATCGATGATTCCAGGGGTTACCATCAACCCCCTTGCATCCACTACCTGCTTTGCTTCTTTGGGATCGATGGAAGCCGCAACCTTGGCGATCTTTCCCTGGCTGATGGCAATGTCCATCAGGGCATGAATGCCATTCTTTGGATCAATGAGCGTTCCTCCTTTCACCACAATGTCAAAGGATTGGTTGGATTGTGATGAAGAAAACAACGCAACAGTCAGGAGTGTAAAGAAGAAAAAGATTTTTTTCATGGCGTCGGCAGTTTAACGAAATTGGGTAACTTAAATGTACTTAATATAACATCATGTTCTTATCCATCCTGCTTTCATTTGCATTGAGCACAGCCGACACCCTTCATTATGATCTTTTGGTAGGTTCCTATACCCGCGAAGGCAATCCGGGCATCGAAGTATTTGATGCCAATCTGGCCAATGGCAAGACTTCACCCAAATATACCCGCGCCATGAACAACGCTTCGTTCCTGGCAATGTCTGCGGATACAAAATACCTCTACACCGTTGCAGAACAAAATGGCGGTGCAGCTGTGGCGGCCTTTGCCTTGAACAGCAAGGGTGAATATGATTTGCTGAATACTTCCCTGGTGGTGGGAAAAGGACCCTGTCATGTTGCCTATCGTGAATCCACGCAAACGGTCTATGCCGCCAACTATGGCAGTGGAACCCTGAGTGTGTTCAAAACCGAAAAAGGCAAATTGCTTCCCATTGCACAGCATATCATATACAAGGGATCCAGCATCAACCCAGAAAGACAACAAGCTCCCCACGCACACCAGGTGGTGATCTCACCCGATCAATTGTATCTCTATGTGAACGACCTGGGAACCGATCGGATCCATCGCCATCGCATCTTTGCCGATGGTTTGGTCGAAGAGACGCCACAGGACATTGTCATCAAAGCCGGTAACGGTCCTAGGCACATGACCTTCAACAAACAAGGCAGCCATGCCTATCTGGTGAATGAATTGTCTGGCACGGTGGATGTATTTCGTGTAGACAATGGAAATTTTCAACTCCAGCAATCCATTGTGTCCGATACGAGCAGCGCCACAAGCAAGGCCAGTGCAGACATCCATCTCTCTCCCAATGGAAAATGGCTGATCAGTTCCAATCGTATTACCGTGGATCAGCTGACTGTCTTCTCCGTTCAGCCAGATGGCAGTTTGAAGAAAGTCGGACACCAGCCTGTTGCGAAGATCCCACGGAATTTCAATTTCGATCCCACCGGCAAATTTGTTTTTGTGGCGAGTCAGCAGGAACACCGTGTGCAGGTATTTGCTTTCAATGATGCCGATGGATCTTTGAAAGACCTGAAGCAAGACCTACAGGTCAAGATGCCGGTATGCCTGCTCTTTGTACAACCACAGGTTGAAGCGGATGCAGAAGAAAATATCCGCAAGAACAACATCACCCTGATCCCGCCGACTGCACCCATCGCCAATTATGTCAAGTTCGTGCAGGTGGGCAAAACAGCTTACCTCTCCGGCCATGGTCCCGATAAACCGGGAGGCGGACAAGTCGCAGGCAAGGTAGGCAAGGAGCTGACGCTGGAAGAGGGACAGGCAGCGGCACGTTTGGCAGGCATTTCCTTGTTGTCGACTTTAAAAGGACAAATTGGTGATCTCAACCAGGTCAAGCGGATTGTCAAGATAGTGGGACTGGTCAACTGCGAATCCGGCTTTGCGCAACAACCACAGGTCATGAATGGCTGTTCCAACTTGATGGTAGAAGTATTTGGCGAGAGGGGCCGGCATGTTCGCACTTCCGTAGGCACCAATGCCCTTCCCAACAACATGGCTGTTGAAATCGAAATGGTGGTGGAGTTGAAATGACCTATGTTCCCGCTGTGAAGGTGAATTGATGTTTCCCTTTGGCTCCTGGTTTTTTGTGTTGCAGGATCACCCTGGTGATCTTCTTTCCATCCCATTTGCTGTTGAAGCTTTCGTATTCCATCCCTTCAAAAGAGGGAGTATCCAATACAACCTTCCAGTTCTTGGAATCGAATTTCAGCAACAACTTTTTGCCATTGACAGCGGTGAACTGAAGTTGTCCAGCACCCATGCTGTCGACCTTGCAAACCGTCATGAAGATCTGCTCCAATGAAGTTGCAGGAGATTTGAGAAGATACTCATCCGATATGTCTACAGATTCTTTTTCTCTGTTCAGGCTTGTTTTCCTGATCCATTGTTGAATGCCGGCTGTCTCAGGATAGGCAGCAGCCAGGTTCAAGGAAAGCGATGCTTCCTTTGCATGGATGGTCTCTTTTACGTCTTTCGCTTCGAACGCCCTTCCTTCTTTTTGTCCAATGCCATTGATGATCGGAAGGTTGTGGTATTCAGATCGTGTGAACCAGAGTTCATAGCGTTTGCTGGAAAAAGTGCGCGCAGTATAGTTGCCCCTGCCGGCATCAATGATCATGGGTTCTCCTTGCAGGTAGATGATGAAGTCTCCCACATCATTGTGGTTATGGCTCTCTGCATTGTGTCCACCATGCGTTCCCATGAACAATCCCGATGGCGTTCTGGCTGTAAGGATCTGTACATCCTTGATCCAGGCTGTTGCCGGATCCTTGTAATCAACAGGTGCTTGCATCTCTTTGAGCGCCAGCAGGCTTCCCATCATGCGCATCCGCATGCCATTGCCTCCGGCACCCTGAGAGGGATATTTGTTTTGAGCCCATAAACCAAATTGCATCATGGTGGAGTCCTGCACCGCTTTGCCAAAGCGGTAGAGCAGGGTGCCGCTGGGTGTGAGGGTGGGATCGGCATCAGCGAAATTCACGAAGTACTTCCCATCGATATGGGTCTTGGTGATATAGCCCGCCATGTTTTTGATGAGTGCATGATCAAAAATATTGATGGCGCCATTGGAGGCACTGTACAAGAGTTCCAGGCAATCATAGGCACTCGCACCGGCAGCGAACCAGTAACTGGGGCCTTCATCGCAGCCCCCTTCATCACCCAGTGAGTTGAAGTATGCATCGAGTCCCTTCATGGCTGAGTGGACCATCAACTTGCGCCGCACTTCATTTCTTTCCAGCAGCAAAGCACTAAAGATCCAGTTGGACATGATCCAGGGATTCCAGTTGTTCACGGGTTTTGTTCGGCTCATCCATCCATACTTGCTGCCATTCTTCATCATGGGTGTGAACAGTCGCCTGTCTGTTTCATGGTACATCCTTTTTCTCACGAGTTTGTTGATCGCATCCAGTTTGTCGCCCACGAGATAATCAGCGATCGCCATCACACCGGCAGTTTCTGCTGTAAAGAGATCGACAACAGGATTCTCCACATCTGGCAAACCGGTACCGCCGATATGTGCGGGTACGCCCCAGTAGCTTTCTTCGCAGATCGACCAGATGCCGTTGAGGATGGCTTCTGTGAAGCGGCCTTTGTTCTCAATGCTTTCTGCCAGCACCAATTGGGTCAGCACCTCTCTCTTCCGAAAGGAGATGTTTGAATGACGGAGTCGGTCTCCACTCCTCACAAAGTCCAGCGATATGGTGGCACTGATGGGTTCAAACTTGTAGTTCAAAAGCTTGGAAGCATCCTCCACTATTTTTTTGAGGTTGGATTCGGGCACCCGCGATTGCCATTCTTCTTTTGTGGTGGGGTAGGGCTTCCATTGATCCTGGGGCAGGATCATCTGCATCACCTGGTCAGCTGTATACTTTGTTTCGAGGATGTTTCGCTGGGTTACTTGTGCGAAGATGGTCTCGGCAAAAAGAAGGATGGCAAGCATCATGGCTGCACTAAAAAGTTTTTTCATGTTGGTCATGGTCGTTGGGTTTGAAAAGTATGGAAAGCATTTCCGCTGAAGGGAATATCACTAACAAGGAAGGTAGTACCTGCCAGGGGTTCTTCCAAGAGTGATTCCTCACGCAATCCCCTTCTCGCTGAGGTGATGAAAAGTGTATCGAAGTTTTCTCCTCCGAAACAAAGGGAGGTGACCTGTGAGACGGGGAGTTTGATGTTGTCGATCTTTTGTCCGCTAGAGGGGTCCCATCGTGTGACCTGCCATCCGCCCCAGTGGGCGATCCAGAGCATGCCTTCTTTGTCGATGGTCATCCCATCGGGATAGCCATCTTTCGGATCGATGTGGAGAATGGTTTGGCGATTGGCCAACGATCCACTTTTGTTGTCGTAATCAAATCGATCAACACGAAGGGCAGGGGTATCGATGAAATAAAAAAAATCATGATCATGGCTCCAACAGAGACCATTGGAGATCGTGACATCTCCGAATAGCTTGTGGATGCTGAGATCCCTATCCACCCGATAAAGGCTTCCTCCGGGATGATCCTCCGAAAGGGGGAGTGTGCCTGCCCAGAACCTTCCGGCAGGATCACATTTGCCATCGTTGAAACGGTTCATTGGCAGATGGGATTCTGGATCGCCGATCATTTCCTGTTGTCCGGTTTTGGGATCGATAAAGACCAGTCCTTTTTGCAGTGCTGCAATCATGCGACCATCTTCACAGAAGGCAAAAGAACCGATCATATCCTCAGTGGCAAGGGTATGGGGATTGTTGCCGGTAACATCATTGCTATGGATCTGGCCCTTGACAATATCGATCCAGTAGATCCGGTTGTCTAGAGGATTCCATACCGGTCCTTCTCCAAGGATGCAAAGCTTTTGATCGATGGGTTGGATTTTCATGTCAGTAGGGTGAGGGACTCATGGAGGTCCATCCTCCATCGATGATGAGGGATTGCCCTGTTATATGTCTTGCCTCATCAGAAACCAAGAACAAAGCAGCATGTGCGATATCATCCACCGAAGCGGGTCGACCCATGGGCGTAATGCGTGACCAGGTATCGGTGTAGGAGGCGTCTTGCAAAGTGCGTTCGGTGAGGGTTGCACCCGGTGCGATGGTGTTCACATTGATGCCAAAGGCAGAAACTTCTGCCACCAGGTTTTTGGCCAGCATTTCAATCGCTGCCTTGCTCATGGCATAAGCAGCCAGCTGCTGGTGTGCCTGGTGTCCCACGACAGAGGAAGTGAAGAGCAGTGAACCACCATGTCCTTGTTTTTTCATCTGTATACTGGCCTGTTGTGCCAGGAAGAAACTGCCGCGCAGGTTCACCTGCATGACCCTGTCGAAGTCGGCGGCTTGATAACTGAGAAAATCTCCAAATAGGGTGATGCCTGCAATCGCCATGGCAATATCCAATTGGCCAAACTGCTTCACCGTTTCTTGAACCATCTGTTGGATGAATTCCGGATCTCCGGCATCGCCGGGCATGGCCACACAGGATCCGTATGGGCGGACTTGCTGGACGGCTTGCTCACATCGTTCCGGATCCACATCATTCAACACCACATGGGCCCCTGCTGCTGCCATTTTTTCGGCGATGCGCAAACCGATGCCTTGACCCGCTCCGGTCAGAATCGCCACCTTGTTTTGAAGATCGTGTTGCATGGGCATCAGTTGAGGTGAAATACTTGTTGAAGGGGAATGCTGATCGGGGAATTGTCAGGGTTGCAGTCCATGATGTCTTTCATGTAAGCCCACCATTTTTTCATCACGGGATGCTCCGGCAAGGCATCCATTTTGGCAGCATCTTCAATCTGCAGGATACCCAAAAGATGCAAACTCTCCTTGTCGAGGTAAATGGAATAATCCGATATCCCTGTTTCTTTGAGCAGCGCAACCAGCTCAGGCCAGATGGCATCGTGTCTGCGCTGGTACTCTTCTTCTTGTCCCGGATGGAGTTTCATCCGAAAGGCCAATCGTTGCATGGTGATGATATTGGAACAAAAATTACAACAATTTGGTTAATCTTTTGACTCCTCCTATAGAATAGGAACAAGCCCTCTATCTTTGTTCCATAACTGTTCATTATGGAAATGTTGAACCTGGTCCTGCTCGCCATTGTGTTGTTGGTTTTGTTGCTGCTTTTTTTCAAAAAGAAAGAGTCTGGCAGCGCTGCCCTGGAAGCCAAGATCGCTGAATTGGAAAAATCGCTTAGCAAGATAGAAACGGCCCTTCGCGAGGATTTCCGCATCAACCGAGAAGAGAACGATCGACTGGCAAGAGAGAACAGAACGGAGCTGGCAACCTCCCTGAGCAAGACGGGTAAAGAGCAGGTAGAGAAACTGGAAGCCTTGATGAACAAGATCGAGGCCAACAACCGCGACCTGCGATCCGATATTGAAAAAGCTTTCAAGGTTTTTGCGGATGCTTTCGACAAGAGCGTAAGATCTTTCAACGATTTGCAAAGGGAAAAATTTGCACAACTGGAAGAGAAGCAGACCAAGTTGGTGGATAGCACAGAAAAGCGACTCGACCAGATGCGGGAGACGGTAGAGGAGAAGTTGCAAAAGACTTTGAATGAACGGCTGGGGCATTCCTTTGAAATGGTGAACAAGCAGTTGCAGAGTGTGCAAGAGGGCCTGGGGGACATGAAGAACCTAGCCAATGATGTAGGGGGGCTGAAAAAAGTTTTGAGCAACGTGAAGATGAGGGGTGGATTGGGTGAAGTTCAGTTGTCAATGTTGCTCGAACAGATATTGGCCCCGGATCAATATGCGCAGAATGTCAAAACAAAAGAGGGCAGTACAGAGCTGGTAGAGTTTGCGATCAAGTTGCCAGGAAGAGATGATGACCAGGATCATATCTGGCTTCCCATCGATGCCAAGTTTCCAGCCGATGCCTATGAGCAATTGCAGACGGCCTATGATGTGGGCGACCCAGCCATCGTAGAGCTTGCCCAAAAGAACATGGAGAATGTGATCAAAAAGATGGCAAGGGATATCAGTGACAAATACCTGGATCCGCCGCATACCACAGATTTTGGCATCATGTTCCTGCCTTTCGAAGGTATCTATGCCGAAGTGGTGCGCAAAGCCAGCCTCTTGGAAGAACTGCAAAAACAATACAAGGTGATTGTTACCGGTCCCACAACCCTGGCTGCCATCCTCAACAGTTTGCAGATGGGCTTCCGTACACTGGCCTTGCAGCAAAGAAGCAGCGAGGTATGGAAGGTATTGGGAGCGGTGAAGACAGAATTTGAAAAGTTCGGTGGATTGTTGCAAAAGGCACAGAAGAACATCAATGCTGCCAGTGATACAGTAGAGGAATTGCTGGGCAAACGCAGCAAGGCCATCTCTCGCAAGCTAAAGGATGTTGAAGCCTTGCCGGCTTCAGAGGCACAGCAATTGCTGCCAGACATGGGATTGGATCTGGAGGATGATGGAGATCAGGATGCCTGATGGATCAATGTGATTTCAGGAACGCGATGGCCTTGCTGTAGGAATCCTCTGTTGCCTCCTTGTTGAAACTCGGATTGCTTGGATTAGCAAATCCATGCCCCGCCTCATATTTGTGCGTCGTCAGTTTCTTGCCGGCTGCTTCCATGTTCTTTTCAAAGTCATTGACCATGGCGGGTGAAGGCGATCGATCGAGGTTGCCAAAGAATCCAATGATATCGCATTGAATGGATTTCAGTTTCTCCATATTGGTCTCAGGTCTGCCATAAAACATGATGGTGCCCTTGGCCTGGCTGCCGGCGAGGATGGCCGTTTGCAGACTCCACATGCCCCCGAAGCACCAGCCCACGCTGTAGATGGAGGCGTCTTTTCCTGCATGTTGCATCGCTCCCTGCAGGATGGTGGTCATCCGCACAGGATCCGCACTCCTGCTGATCTTCATGGCAGAGTCTGGTGTGGCTGCAACCTTTCCGTCATACATGTCTACTGCCAATACATTGAAATCACCCAGGTCTTTGTAATATTTATCTGCTTCTGCTTTGATGTTCTCGTTCAGTCCCCACCACTCCTGTATCACGATCAGCCATTTTTTGCTTTTCTTTTTCGGTGCGATATAGTAAGCGCTTGCCTGCTTGCCATCTGCTGTATTGAACTGGATCATTTTGCCCATTAAATCGGCTGCATCTATTGTAACAGGGGAGAGATGCATTTGTCCGAAAGCATTTTGCGATGCTTCACGGAAATAGGCATCCATGGTTTCGGTTTCCATGCAGGAGATGATCTCCTTTTTTTGAATCAGCGGATCGGGATGTTGTTGTGATTTCCAGCTGGTCCATGTACCGGCAATGGCCAAAAGCATCAGAAAGGGCAGTAACTTTTTCATCATGATAATTTTATGTTGGTTAACGGATCAATCCCCCCACATTGGCTGCAAATATTTTGACAGCAATGGCCAGCAGGATGACACCAAAAAATTTACGGATGGCGATCATGCCGGAATGTCCTAATAGTTTGGAGATAAAATCCAGTGAATGCAAAACGAGGTACACGATCAATACATTGATGAGAATACCAATGGCAATGATCCATTCATCATAACTGGAACGCAGGGAAATGATGGTGGTCAGTGTTCCGGAGCCAGCGATCAGCGGAAAGGCGATCGGAACTACCGTTCCTGATTTGGAATCTCCATCGCCCTTGAAGAATTCAATGCCCAAGACCATTTCCAATCCCAGGATGAAGATCACGATGGCACCGCCCACTGCAAAGGATTTCACGTCCACTCCCAGGATGCCCAGAAAACTTTTTCCCACAAAGAGGAAGAAGATCATGAGCGCACCCGAGATCAGGCTGGCCTTCATCTCCTGGATGCCCCCCATTTTTTGCTTCAAGGAAAGCAACAAGGGGATGGATCCGATGATGTCGATCACCGCGAAGAGTGTGAAAGTGACAGTCAGAATGGCGTCAAGGGTCATTTGCTTGATATTAAAGGACAGCGGGACAGGGCTGGATCATTGGCTCAATTAAAGGTATGGATAAATCAATTCCATAAACCATCCGGAACGCTGCTATCTTCTGATCCCGATCAGAAAATTTCTTCCCCTAGTGGCAAAGCCCAATACCTCCTGGTACTGTTCGTCAAAGATGTTTCGAATCGATCCGTATACCACCCATTTCCCAATGAGTTTGTATTGTAGGGAGAGATCAGTAAGCTGAAAAGCTTTCATCTCGATGGGGTCTGACATGAACTGGGGTTCCATGCGCTTGCCGGCAAATCGTTGTGCAAGACCGATGTTCCATCTTTTGTTCAGTTGCCAGTCTGCCTGAACATTTACATTGTTCTTAGGAGTTCGGAAAAGATTGCTGTAAGTCTTTTCCCCCTTGGCTGCATAACTATAACTACTTGCATCATAGGCGTAATTGATGGCAGTGGTCTCACCATCC
>RFVQ01000052.1 GCA_009922495.1 Chitinophagia bacterium | reverse complement strand
ATTCGCCATAAAAGTTGGGAGGGCCGGGTAAGGGTAAAGATCAACACTGCCAACAGCAAGGTTCCTGCAATGGCTGTGAGGATTGACATATTTATATCTTCGATCATGCCAAAAGGAACATTTGCCATAGCATGGATATATCCATTCATCCAATTCATCACCCTTTCAATTGCATGAACAGTGATGGTGGACATTGTTTCAGACTGACTGACCATAAGCAGGAAAATTTCCAGCAGCAGCAATAAACTGGAAAGCGGGACGGCAACAAGATTCGTGAATAAAAAGAGGGTAGGGAACCGGTGAAAGTGAAGGATGACAAGTGCACTGGTCAGCACCTGTGCAGACAAGGTCATGGCGATGAGCTTCCAGGATAATGTTAGCAATGGATTCCTGGTATAGATCCAGCTTTCAATAGGCTTGTTGAAAAGCATGATCGAAAGGACGGCGGCATAGCTCAACTGAAAACCAATATCAACGATGATATCAGGATCATGGATCATGAGGATGAAGGCTGAGCCGAAAAGCGCATTCATCCCAACGTTCTTTCTTTTGATGGTATTGGCAGCAATGAGAAAGCTGAACATGATGACACTTCTCATAACCGACGCGGAGCATCCGGTGAGGATGGCAAAACCCCACAGGATGGGGAGGCTGAAGATCAGTCCCGCCCACCTTGATCTTTTCTTTCCAAAAAGTCTTATCACCAACCAGTTGATCAGTCCAAATATCAACCCCAGGTGCATTCCGGAAATGGCGATCACATGCACCACCCCTGTATCAAGATAGGCTTTTGTCAATTCAGCATCCATGTCTTTTCGGTAGCCAATCAGCAAGGCTTCTGCCAATCCTGCATCACGGGGATCATGAAAATGATGCCTGATCAGTTCCAGTATTTCATTCCTCCAGACATCCAACAGGCCGGCTGACTTGGTATCGGAGCCTCTTGTGATGACAATTCCATTCTCCTTGTTCAGGTAAATGGTATGGTAAATGTCCTGCTGGGTTGCCAATCGGGAAAAGTCGAATACACCGGCGACAGAGGTTTCCTTGATGCGCTGAGGTTTGACCCAGGTGGCAACCAGGCTGCCTTCCTTTACCAAGAGGTTGCTGTCAATGTATGCAAAAACCTTTGCTTCCTTCTGCCAGGATCTCCCATCCCAACCATAACTGGATGCCATGAAACTAGTTATACGCTTGGTAGCGTTCTTCCTTTCCTTGAGCAGCATGCATTGCATTCCTGCAGGAGGATCATTGATGTTTTTCCGAAAGGAGGATCTTGTCGCATTCAAACAGGCACCCGATAGAAAAATGATCCCTGAAAGAATAAGAGACTTGATGAGAATAGTATTTTCACTGATGCCAGGTCTACAACAAAGGATCATTCCGTAAGAACCCAGCAGAACAAGCAGCGTTGAAATCCTGAGGAGAGTGGGTATTTCCAGACAGCCATCGGTTACCAACCCCAATAAAAAATAAGCAGAAAAGCGAAACAGTGGGACAGCCCTCAACACAAACCATTTGTTGCTGTAAAACTAAAGGTCGCTGTAAAAAATACAGTAGGTTAGGCTCCTGTATTATGCCCAGCTCCGCGCGTATTTTAACCCCTAAAATTCAGTTAAATCAACATCAATGAAGATCAGAAGTCAAGTCCCAGTGCTACATACCAGGCGGGTTTGCCTTTGAAGAAATCACCCATGGGCCATCCTGCATCTACTCGCAGAAAATATCCCAGCAATGTGCTTCTGGCTCCAAAACCATAGCCTCCTATAAAAGGTCCCACGCCACCTGTCTTGATATTGACTTGAACAGGGGGTACTCCATATACGGCCAAAGGCCTCTGTACTTTGTCAAATTTCCCATTCCAGGCTGTACCCAAATCGAGGAATTGAACCAGCTGAAGATTTCTGAGAAACGCGTTGTTGATGGGTCGGTTCAGGAACGTGCTCAACAAGGGTAATCTGAATTCTGAATTCAACACAATATTGTTGTTGCCATTGGCTACGTTTTGCTTGTGTCCTCTTAAGCTAAGAGCCAGTGTTTGGTAGGCATAGTCCTGGTCAGGTGCCGGACGAATGGCATCATTGAATTTGGGTGCCAGCCATCCCTCTACACCACCCAGGTAATAGATCAATTTTTGACTGCCGAAAGAAAAGTCAGCCGCAGCCCTTCCTGCCCAAATGAAATTGCGGTAAATGGGGTAATAATAACGGATGTCTGTTCCCAGGTTGAACATGAATTTTCCTCTGGTACTTGCATTCACCAATCTTGAGTTAACATCTGCATACACTTTGTAGCGAAACCCGTTCCAGATATTAAGGGTTGGATTGAGGGTATTATCATGAACATACTCCAATTTGAAAAGAGCATATTTCAATACAGTATCCGGCAGGTTGATGGTGGGGGAATAATTGGCATCTGTTTTGATTACGACTCTATCTGACCGATAGCCCAACATGGCCCTGATGCTTCTGACCTCATCAAAGGGATAACTGATGTTGAACTGATAAAGATTGGATGCCATCTTGTTGGTCAGCAAAGACTTGATGTCATTGGGGTCAAAGATGGGATAATTGTCTTGGTTGCTTCTAAAGTAGGTGATGCCCCAGTCAAATCTTCCTCTGAAATTCTGGAACGAAGCGAGATAATCATTGTCGCGCAGATTGGTTCCCAACCTAAAGCCACCAATGAATTTTTTATCTTCCATTAGATCGGATGCGCCCATTCTCAGGATACCGTTCAGGTTGCTGGTATTGGAAAGAAAAATAGGGCCGGTGCCACCGCCATAGGGTTGATAGCGGTTCACGAGTACGGAGTTGTTGAAACCAGAAACAATATAGTCTGATGAAAACTTGAGACGATAGTCAAACATTTTGGCTTTCTTCAAAGCACTTTCTACTGTCACTTGCACGATTTCTTCTGCTATGATGGGACTGCTGTCTTTAGCCTCATTTTCAAATTCTGTCTGGAACAGGATGGCTTTCTTTTCTCCCGTCTCCTGCTTTTTTTCTTCCGGTTCGTATTGTGTTGCCGAAATCTTTCGCTTTCTTTCCTCGGCTAATAACTGCCTGATATAGTCTGTTGGTCTTGCATTGACATTCCTCTTTGTCAAAACCGTCTCATTGATCTTGAGCTTGTATAAAAACTTCAGGTCTCCTTCCTGCCTCAATTCACTTACCTGATTGTTGTCTCCTGCACCCCTTGTTTCCTGCAATCCGCTTTGGTAGTTGGTGATGGGAAAAACATATGTGCTGTCATTGGTGATCGAAATATAACCGACAGAATCAGGTTCTTTTTTCTCCCAGGCTTTCAAGGTTGAATCCAACTCTTTTCTTTCAGGGTTGCGCAACACATCGTCACCGATCCTGTAGATGGTGTCAAGGCCGGCCCTTTGGGTGGTGAAGAATCCTGCATACCTGTTGGCAATACCATTGGCATCACTGACAAATGTGAAATGGTTTACATTGTATTGCAAGGGAAACCTGGCTTGCCCGAAAGGTTGTCTGGTCAGTTGGGTAACCTGTCTGAATTCACTGTTGGTCCAATTGTCGACCATGAAAATATTGAAGTTGTTTCTGGAGGGTATGGCTGTATCTGCTTTCGATGCATTTGGGGATGGCCTGTTGGAGGCAAAGAGGATTCCTGTCTTGTTGGGGAAGGCTACAAAAGATGCATCGATGTCATCATAGGGGTCATTGGTGATTTGTTGGACGGTATTTTCCTTGACCTTATAGACAAAGAGATCTGATTGTCCGTTTTTGACAGCGCTGAGGATCAATGTGTTTTGGTCCAACATGAATTTGGCATCCTGAATGGTCTGAAAACCCTCCAATTCCTGCTTCATGGTTTTGAACCTGGCCACCACATCGTAGATAAACATCCGGATCTTTCCTTCAGCAGAATAGATCACCAAAAGCCTGGAACCTTTGGGATCCCATGCCATCAAAGGATAATTGGGGTTCAGTTCATCTTGGTTGTTGAGTACACCTGCCTTTAAAAGGATCTTTCTTTCTTCGGATAAGTCCTCCAATACAACACGGTAGATACCTTTTTTGTATTCTACCATGGCGTATGTATTGTTTCGCACAATGGGATTTGCCTGGAATCGATAATAGTCTCGTCCGTTCTTCTTCTCTTCTACCGTGACCACATTTCCTTTGGGTTGGTTGCGCCTTCCTTTCAGATCGTCCTGGTATTGCTGGGATTCATTCTCCATGAATTCAGCCAGCACATCCTTGAATTTTTTCTTGGTGACCTTCAGGCTCGCTGCATTCAGGCTTTTGTAGATCCTGGACAAGTAAAGGAAATAGGTGATATTATCTTTCTTGTAGTTGTCGCCCAGGTATTTCCAGAAGGCATGTCCAGCCAACACGGGTTCTGTAAAGGCAAATTGATAGAAGGTTCTGTACTTGCCGGATAGGAGGGCTGACCTGAGTTTGTCATCCAACGCAGGGCTCCAGTTTTCGCCAACGTAGGAAATATATCCATCGATCAACCATTTGGGAAGATCCAGCAGGGTAGCATTGCTGGCGAATTCCCCCAGATCATCTCCAAAGAGCAGGTTCTCCACCAGAACGCGGGCAATGCCTTGCCTGAGCCTGGTCCTGAATTCATTCAGATTGCCATCATAGTAAAGGATGATCTTGTTGTTGACCAATTTGGTAACCCCTCCTGTGTTCTGCCAATCGATGCCCAATCCGATATTGGATTGTTTGTAATCACTAAAACTATTGTAGATGACCACATTGGCCCTTCTTTGCAAACCGTATTCAATGAATTCTTCTATTCCACTCAATTCTTCTTCTGCTACCTGTGCCACAAATTTCCCGAGTGCCAGTCCGCCTTCACAGTAGTAAGTATTGAAGTTCCTGGTCTGATAATAACGCCAGTTGAATTTCTTGTATTGAACGCGGTTCTTCCCATATTCAACGGTGCTAACTTGTGAAAAGGCAGCCATGCAAAAAAAAGCACCGATGAACAGCGTGAAGAGTTTGTTGCGCATGAGAATGGATTCAAATGATGGGTACCTTTGCGGGACTTTCCACTGGGTTTACCCGGAATAAAATTAACGCATTTAACCAAGATTCAGTCGCTATGATAAACGTTAAAATTTTCAGTTTCAACCCCCTGCAAGAGAATACCTACCTGCTTTTCAATGAAAAAAAAGAATGCATCATCATTGATCCGGGTTGTTATTTTGAGCAGGAGCGAGAAGAACTGTCCAATTTCATCCGTCAGGAGGCGCTTCAACCCATCATGCTCCTGAATACCCATTGTCACCTGGATCATGTTTTTGGTAATAAATTCATTCATGAGACCTATGGATTGGAACTCCATATCCATGAAGGAGAAAAAAGGGTGCTGGAAATGGCTCCGGCAAGTGGACTGATGTGGAACATGCCTTTTGATAACTATATGGGAAACTTGCACTACCTCCAACCCGGGCAATCCATTTCCCTGGGAGAGGAGGCGCTGGATGTTCTCTTCACACCAGGACATTCCCCTGCCAGCATAAGCCTGTATGCTGCCAAAAATGGATTTTTAATCGCCGGAGATGTATTGTTTCGGGAAAGTGTGGGAAGAACAGACCTGCCCGGTGGTGATCCGGATGTTCTTGTAAAAAGTATCACGGAGCAATTGTATGTGCTACCGGATGAAACAATTGTTTATTCTGGACACGGACCCGCCACCACGATCGGCCATGAGAAAAAATTCAATCCTTTTGTAAAGAGCTGATCAAAGGAAGCGGTATACCTTTTTCAGCAAGGGAACATTTGCCAATTCTTTTCTCTCGAGTCTCAATACGATCCAGACAAAGACAAAGAAAAGCAAGGTGGCTGCTGTATGCAGGTAAACTGTGTTTGCACCCATGCGGCGCAGACCATAATGCACCCAATAAAGCAGCACGCTCAGGAAGATATAGCCAAAGTTCTTTTTCCATTGATAAGGGATGGGATAGTATTTGTTCCCCAAGTAATAACTGGTGAACATCATGGTGGCATAGCAACCTGTTGTGGCAATGGCACAAGCCCAATATCCCAGGTAAGGGATCAGCAGAAAGTTGAGGAGTATGGTGATCATCGCGCCGGCAAGGGTAATGATGGCGCCGGTTTTGTTGCGGTCGGTCAACTTGTACCAGATCGATAGGTTGTAATAAATGCCTAAAAATATTTTGGCCAGCATGAGCAGAGGCACAATGAAAAGTCCCTCCAGGTATTCAGGATGTTTCCGGACCCCCATGAAATACTTCCACACATCCAGGTAAAGCGATACGCCGAGAAAACAGCAGCAGCAAGCGATCACAAAAAGGTTCATGATCCTGACATAATTTTCTTTAGCATTTTCAGCATTGGAGTTTTTGAAGAAAAAGGGTTCTGCACCCATGCGGAATGTCTGGATGAAGATTACAATCAGTGCGGCCAGTTTGTAGTTGGCGCTGTAAATGCCATTGGCAGATCTTGCCTGATCTACTGTTCCATTGAAAAACTGAATGATCATGAAGCGATCGATCGTTTCATTTACCATGCCACCAAAACCAACGATGATGAGTGGACTGGAGTAAAGAAATATTTCTTTCAACAACTTTTTATTGAATTCGGGTCTGAAGCCTTTTAGTGCTGGCAGAAGCAGCAATAGGGTGATGGCACTTGCGGTGAGTTGAGAAAGGAATACATATCCAATGCCGATCTGTTCTGAATAGAGATGGGCCATCCAGTCATTTCCTCCGGCTTCATGATGGCTTTTGCAGCAATAAAGGAAAAAAATCACCAGGGATACATTGATGATGATATTGCTGACCTTGATGATGGCAAATTTGGCAGGTCTTCCTTCCAATCGGAGACGGGAAAAAGGAAGAACCGCTAGTGTGTCCAATGCAACAATGAGAATCACATAGATCACATATTCCGGGTGTTCACCCAGTTCCATGTAAGAGGCAAGCTGCTGGCTGGGCAATATCAACAAAGCTGTGAATACCAAAGTGCTCGTCAAGAGAATGGTCATGGAACTGTTGAAAACACTGCTTTCCTTCTCCTTTTGGTTGAAACGGAAATAGGATGTTTCCATGCCATAGGTGAAAATGATGTTCAGGAAGGCTGCCAATGCAAACAGAATGGAAATGTCACCAAAGGCTGCTGATGCATAGATGGTAGTAAGGATGGGGTTCAATAGATAATTGATGAACCGGCCAACGATGCTGCTCAATCCGTACCATGCTGTCTGGCTTGCGAGTTGCCTGATTCCTCCCACGATTGCTAGTTTCTGTAAAATTAAGGGCTCATTCCATATCTTGCGGTACAACTTTAAAATAATGAGAGCGGTCATACAAAGGGTCAGCAGGGCATCTGTTAGGGTGGAGGAGGAGATCACTGGTAGCATCAACAAGGGACTGCTCGTACTCGTGGGGATTGAAGATGCAGATGGGGAAGAAGATATTGAATGGTTGAGTGGAAAGATTGTCAACCTCAGGATCTTCAATGACGAGGCCGGTGTTATGAACAAATCCGTGCGCGAGGTGGAGGGTGATATTTTGCTGGTCAGTCAGTTTACCCTTCATGCCGCTACCAAAAAGGGCAACAGGCCTTCTTATATCAAGGCATCCAAGCCGGATATCGCCATTCCCCGATATGAATCTTTCAAGTCAAGATTGGCAGAGGACCTTGGCAAATCCATTCCCAGTGGCATTTTTGGGGCCGATATGAAAGTGGAACTGCTCAATGATGGTCCTGTTACCATCATCATCGATACAAAAAACAAGGAATAATGGAGATCCGTCAAGCACAACAGGAAGTCGACCTTTGGATCAAGACCATTGGCGTACGCTATTTCAGTGAACTGACCAACATGGCGATTCTCACGGAGGAAGTGGGTGAGCTCGCCAGGATCATGGCCAGAAAGTACGGTGATCAATCATTCAAAAAAAATGAATCTCCGGAAGCACTGGCCGATGAAATGGCCGATGTTTTGTGGGTATTGATTTGCCTCGCGAATCAAACCGGTGTTGATTTGACGGAAGCATTTCAAAGGAATATGGAGAAAAAAACCATTCGCGATGCCAGCAGGCACAAAGACAATGAAAAGTTGAGATAATAATTACCTTTGCACCCTATGGTAGTAAACGATCAGAACAAGTTCCAAGCGATCATATCGCATGCCAAAGAATATGGATTTGTATTCCAGTCTAGTGAAATATATGACGGGCTCAGCGCGGTTTATGATTATGGGCCCTGGGGAAGTGAACTCAAAAAGAACATCCGTGAGTCATGGTGGAATGAGATGACCCGCATGCATGACAACATCGTAGGCATTGATGCCGCTATTTTCATGCACCCTACCACCTGGAAGGCTTCCGGACACGTTGATAATTTCAGCGATCCGATGATCGACAACAAAGATTCAAAAAAGAGGTACCGAGTTGACCATCTCATTGAAGCAACTGCGGATGCCCTGTCCAAGGAGGGGGATGAGGCCGGTGCAGAAAAATTGTTATCAGAAATGGATGACCTGCTGGCCAACAATGATTTTGCGGGATTGAAACAATTGATTGAGGGCAGGAACATGAAGTGCAGTGTGAGCGGTACCTGCAACTGGACAGAGGTAAGGCAATTCAACCTGATGTTCTCCACTCAGTTGGGTTCAGTTGCAGAGGAAGCCAGTGAGATCTATCTTAGGCCTGAAACAGCTCAAGGTATATTTGTCAACTTTCTGAATGTTCAAAAGACCGCCCGCATGAAGATACCCTTTGGTATCGCCCAGGTGGGAAAGGCATTCCGCAATGAGATCGTAGCACGGCAATTCATTTTCCGCATGCGTGAATTTGAGCAGATGGAAATGCAATTTTTCATCCGCCCTGGCACACAAAAAGAATGGTATGCCTATTGGAAGGAAGAAAGAATGAAATGGCATACCTCTCTCGGAATTCCGGCCGAAAATTACCGTTATCATGATCATGTCAAGCTGGCCCACTATGCGGATGCGGCTGTAGACATTGAATATGCTTTCCCGATTGGTTGGAAAGAAGTGGAAGGCATCCACAGTCGGACCGATTTTGACCTGAAAAGTCATCAGCAATACAGTGGCAAGAAACTGCAGTATTTCGATCCCGAGATCAACCAGAATTACGTGCCCTACGTGATCGAGACTTCGATTGGATTGGACAGGATGTTCCTGTTAACATTATGCCAAGCCTATCAGGAAGAAAAATGGACCAAAGAAGATGGCAACGAGGATAGCAGGGTGGTGTTGAAGATCCCAGCCAAGTTGGCACCCATCAAATTGGCTGTATTGCCTCTCTTGAAAAAAGAAGGTCTTCCTGAGATTGCAAGGGAGATCATGGCGGAATGCAGGAACGAGTTTTATTGTTTTTACGAGGAAAAAGATACCATCGGCAAACGATATCGCCGGATGGATGCATTGGGAACACCCTTCTGTATTACGGTGGATCACCAAACCAAGGAAGACAGAACCGTTACCATTCGTTACAGGGACACCATGACACAGGAACGCATACCGATCGAAGGTCTTGTTGCTTTCATCAAAGGGAAGCTTTGATCTTCAGGTACATTCGTCCCACTAGTTCCTTGATCAGGCCACTCCAGCTTCCCATGACTCCCGGGTCTGGAATGAAATCCTCCAGACCTGGTTGGATGGAAGATTCCAGAATGGAGAAAGCGCAGGGATAAGGTCTCACAGCTATTCCCGCTGCTTCAAAAGTTTCAACGGCTCTTGGTATGTGAAAAGCAGAGGTTATCAAGACAGCTTTTCCTTTTGGAATACCACTTGCATCAATGATTTTTTTGGCAAACGCTGCATTTTCAAGGGTTGTTTTGGACTGATCTTCCACCAAAATATCAGCTGCAGGGATACCAAGATCCACCAGATTTTGCGCAATGAATCCCGCTTCAGTAAAACCCTCGTATTTGATCAAGCCGTTTTGTCCTCCACAGGCAAGGATTTTTTTGATATGACCTTTTTTGTAAAGAAGGGCCGTTTGAATAAATCTGTCGGAAGACATGTTGAAATACCCTTTGTTATTGACGGGATCATAGCGGGTCATTCCCCCTAAAACAATGCCCAACTCATACTGCTCATTCTTTTCCATGGGCATGGGCGGTGCATGCAATGGATATTGCGCCAGGTTGATCAAAAGTGGATTTGAAAAGACAAAGATGATACAAAGGGAAATTCCCAAATATAATTTTCTTTTACCTTCCTCTTTGTTCCTGAAGGCCATTGCCAGCAATAGGCAAAGCCACAGAAAGGGACTGAAAAAAACACCTATGATCTTGCTGATGATGAACATGGTTGTCAAAAAAAAGGCCGGTCAAAGACCGGCCTGATGGATCTATCAGTTTTTAATGATTTTTCGGACAGCTTGATATTTTCTATCGTTACTGGTAATGGTCACCACATACGTGCCTGCAGACATTTTTCCGAGATCGATCGAGCCATTTGTATAGCCGGTTTCTTTCTTGTAAACGACGGCTCCTGAAAGGCTCGTGACTTGAATACTCAATCGCTTGACGCTATACGTATTACCGACCTGGTAGTTCACAACATCCCTTGTGATGGTTGGGTAAACATTTCGGACAAAATCAGTATTGTTCCTGATCGGATTGGTGATGGCTGTGGCAATGGTAATGGGACTACCCAGGTTGGCTGCAAACATACCGTTGCCATGGGTACCAATGACCATGGTATTGTCCACCCATCGGTGAGCTATCGAATTCACGACGGCGTTGTTGATCATGGAAGCAGGGGTGCCGGCGGCTCCGGTTTCTCTTGACCATACTGTACTGGAACCATTGACCGAAGTGGTGCTAAAGAGACCAATCGAAGTACCAACATAGTATTCAAGTCCGTTGGTTTTGGCAATGATCTCACAAGATCTTACAGATGGAATCGTAAGGTTGCCTTCAATGATCTGCCAGGTAGGTTGTGCAGCAGTTGCATTGTTTGTCCAGAAAATGCTGTTTACGTTGTAATTGGAAACCACAGCGATCAGAATATCCTGGTTGCCGGGAGCAACTGCAATATCGCGTACTACAGAACTGGATGTTATTCCGGATGGCGTGATGTCTACCGGCAGGTTTCCTGCAGCTCCCCATTGAGGATCTTTTAGTCTGTAGATCTTTCCTGCAGAGGTACCCATGAACAGGTGGTTGTTGGCAGAATAGGGCCCGCGTGTTGTTTCCAATGCAAAAATACTGCCACTGACAGCCGTGGCTACACCATCCATCAAGGTCCAGTTGGAGCTGGTGACATTTGCAGCATCCCCTGTTCTGTATATACTATCCTTTGTCACGTAGTAGAGGAAATCTGTATTGTCAGGATCCAGGTGAAAATAGGTGATGAATTCGCCTTCCCCGCTTCCATTGGGTTTGATCTTGGTATAGAGAGAGTTGTCAAATGGCGGAAAGAGTTTCATTCTGTAGACCTGCCCATTCTGCGCAGCACAGAATAAATATTGTTTTCCGTCAGTTGTTTTTTTGGTCATGCCTACCTGGCATCCATCTCCGCCGAGTACAATGTAATGATCATTGCTATCCAATATGGCAGGTCCAAGAATGCCGCTTCTATCCCTGAAAGTGGTTGAATTGTCCTGCGCACCTCCAAAGAAATTTCGGCTACCGGGTGTAGGGTCAATGCCTACGTGATAATATTGCAATGTCTGGTATTGACTGTTCCCCATGCCCCATTCTACTTTTGGCACCGAAACATCATTGATTACAGCGATACCTCCGTCTGAACCGATCAGCACTTTATTGGGATTGCCTGGTTCAAAACTGAATGAATGCTGGTCTGCATGTGTGGCATAATCATTGTCGGTATAGGTAGTAGAGGAAACCCCACCTACAAAAGTCACATTGTCCTTTGTTTCAAAGCCATCTATGGAGCGGAAAAGGTTGACACCACCAGCCAATACGATATCAGGATTGGTGGGATGAATGCCCAAAAGCATGTTGTAGCCTCCCTGTAATTCCATGTACTTATCAGTGGTTGCGCTGCTGGTGACTCTTTTGGCCACCAGATTGTCCCCCACGCTTTTCCAGGTAAATGGTGTGGTTGACATGTTGCATTTGAACAAATCAGCTTCAGGTTTTGAGGCTGCAGCGTCATTGGTATTCTCAATCATCACATATAGCAGGTTTTGATTGGAGGGGGCGAGTGCCAAAACCATTCTTCCCCAACCCCCTGCAAAATCTCCCCCTGCAATGGTATTGTCAAAGGCTCTCCAACCTGCTACGGAGTCAGCCGCATCTTTGATGCCACCCGCAATTCTTGTAAATGAACCACTGTTGCCGGTAGGAGAAATAAAAACACCTGCCAGGTTGCGGTCTGCGTTTCTTCCACTCATGGCAACAAAAATCCTCGAGCCGTTTTTGTTGATCAGCAGATCAGCGATGCCTCCTGTTGAAGTTGCCGGAACAGTACTGCCAAATACTTCAGTCCATGTGGCACCCCCATCAGAAGACCTCACAACTCTCCTGTGGACGGCTGCATAAACATCACCGGTAGTGGGATGCACTGCAATTTTATGGACAAAGCTCCATTGTGATGAAAAGGTTGTGATATCGGCAACATTCGTTGAACTCAATTTGGTCCAGGTAGCACCATTGTCAGTTGATTTGAACATTCCCTCACCATAGATAAATCCTGAAGGATAGCTGGCAGAAGCTCCTATTGGCTCACCGGTCCCTGCGTACCAGGTATTCTGAAATCCTGGTCTGGGGTCTTGTGCAATGCTTGAAACACTGCGCAATTCATTGGCAGGATGAACAAATGTCCAGTTGGTGCCGCCATCTGTACTCCTAAACAGGCCTCCAGAAATACCACCGGCAATGATCACACGGTTGGTGGTGCCATTGTATCGGATATCATGCTGAATGGCTCGTGTCCTTCCTCCATTCTGGCTGGGTCCCGCAGCAGCATAAGTGTTGTTGACAGTTGGAGCGTTGAATATGCTGTTCTGTTTGATGGGAAGGGTTCTTAGCAGCGCCAATTCCCTGGCTCTGATACCCTCCGGTATCTCTCCGGTCTTGGGATCCCTGGAAATCAGCCATTCGTATTCCGCCCTTCTTTTGGCGTTTTCCTGCTCCATGTTCACGCCTTCTTCCTCTTCATCCTCTTCGTGAAGAATGGTCAGGTTTTTGCCTTTGAATGATAGATTTTCTTCTTTGTTGACCAGCATCCACAGGCTTGCAGCTGTCAAGACAATTACGGGTATGAGCAGTATTTTCTTTTTCATAATCTACTTATCACTACTAGTGCAGCAATTTAACCAATTTTGGCTCATAGGGCTCATTTTTTCAGCCATATTCCTTTGACAGTTTTCTTTGGTAAAGTTTAATTGTACCTTTGCATCCTTGTGAAGGCATGAACCTGCAGT
>RFVQ01000051.1 GCA_009922495.1 Chitinophagia bacterium | reverse complement strand
GGCCGCTCCCTCATGTGGGGCCGTCAGTGCTACCGCCTGAGCGACCTCGACTTTGAAGCCAATGCCAAGGATGGTTTTGGTACCGACTGGCCCATCCGCTACAAAGACATCGCCCCCTGGTACAGCTACGTGGAAAAATTTGCGGGCATCAGCGCCTCAAGAGACGGTCTCTCCATGATCCCCGACGGGGAATTCCTGCCCCCCATGGAAATGAACTGCGTGGAAGCCATGGTGCGCGACAACCTGAAAAACAAGATGGGCCGACCGATGATCATCGGTCGCTCGGCCAACCATACGGCCAAGATCGGCACCCGCGGTCCCTGCCAGTTCCGCAACAAATGCCAGCAGGGCTGCCCCTTTGGTGGATATTTCAGCTCCAACTCGGCCACCCTTCCAGCCGCCTTTGCCACCGGCAACCTGACCCTTCGCACAAACGCCATCACCCTGGAAGTGATCTACGACAAGGACACCCAGCGGGCCAAAGGTGTTCGCGTGCTGGATACCGAAACCAACAAGACCGAAGAATATTTCGCCAAGATCGTCTTCCTCAATGCCTCCACCCTGGGCACCACCCATATCCTCCTCTCCTCCACCTCCGATGCCTTCCCCAATGGATTGGGCAACAGCAGCGGGCAAGTGGGGCATAACCTGATGGACCATCATTATGGTGTGGGCGCTTATGGTGATTTCGATGGCTTCCAGGACAAATACACTTATGGCCGCCGGCCCAATGGCATCTATATCCCCCGCTTCCGCAACCTCGATGGTGGCTCTTCCGCCGGATACCTGCGCGGATTCGGCTACCAGGGCGGTGCCTCCCGCAACCGCCAGGGTTCACCGGAAATCGGACTGGCCCTGAAAGAAGCGGTCACCGAACCCGGCAACTGGTCCATGGGATGGGGCTCCTGGGGCGAACACCTACCCTACTTCGAAAACAAGGTCACCCTGAACAAGGAGAAAAAAGACAAATACGGACTCGCTACACTCGACATCGACTGCGAATTCAAGGAGAACGAAATGAAGATGAGGGTTGACATGAAAAACAGTGCAGCTGAAATGCTGGAAGCCGGTGGCATCAAGAATGTCCAGACCTACGACAGCATGCCGGCACCGGGTTTCTGCATCCACGAGATGGGCACTGCCCGCATGGGCAAAGACCCCAAGACCTCCGTGCTGAACAAATGGAACCAGATGCACGACGTACAAAACGTCTTCATCACCGATGGCTCCTGCATGGCCTCCTCTGCCTGCCAGAATCCTTCTGTTACCTACATGGCCCTGACAGCAAGAGCTGCCGACTTCGCCGTGGGAGAACTGAAGAAAGGCAACCTCTGAGGACTGCGACCGCGCAAGCATGAACCAACCATATAAACTGAACCTGTTCTCATGCCTCGGCATCGTGATAGGATCGATCATTGGCAGCGGCATCTTCATCGTGCCCGCCATCATGATCAGGATCCTGCCATCCCCCCAACTCATCTTCCTGGTATGGGTGTTATCCGCATTCGTTTCCATCACAGGCGGTTTGGTCATCTCCGGTATCGGCGCCGCCTATCCCCATGCGCGTGACTTGCTTGACTATTACCGCGTGCTCTTCCCGAAATGGGTCTCCTGGTTCTTCAACGTCATCGCCAACTGGTTTATCAACGGATGTGGCACGGTGGCCATCATCTTCGTCTTTGCTGAATACTTCAGTTATTTTGTTCCGCTCGACAAAACAGGCATCAAGCTGGTGGCCATTGCGCTGCTCGCTTTGCTTACCCTTGTCAACTCCTATAACATGAAAGCGGCCGATCGCTTTCAACTTTTTTTCACCGGCATCAAAGTGGGTGCCGTCTTGTTGCTGATCGGTTTGCTGCTGATACCCGGCAAGGGAAGCATGGATCATTTTGGCATGAGCACGGTGGGCGATTGGAGCACGCTGAAGATTGCAGGGGCTTTCATTGCAGCCTGCACCGGTGCCCTCAATGCCTTTGATGGGTGGTACATGATCAGTCACCTGACCAACGAAGTGGAAGGCGGCGCCAAAACCGTTGGCCGCTCGATCGTACTCGGCATCCTCATTTGCATGGGGCTCTACCTGCTCACCACCTTCGCCTATCAATATGTATTGACGCCTTCAGAGATTGCATCCTCCAACCTGGTGGCGGTAACCGCATTGGAAAAAGTAGTGGGGGGATGGGGCGCCGCACTGATCACGGTGATGGTATTGATCTCGGCTTCCAGTGGCGCCAATGCTGCACTGATCGCCTCTTCACGCTTGATGGCCAGCACAGCCACACAAAAAATGCTGCCTTCTTTTTTGGGGCATCGCAACAAAAAAAATATTCCTGTCAATGCCTTCCTGCTGATGTTCGTCTACCAAACGATCCTCATCATCAGCGGCTCCTATGAACTCTTTCTCGACATGACCCTGTTCTCTGTCTGGCTCTTCGTTACCATCCTCACGGCCGGCTTCCTGCATGTCTTCATCAAGAACAAACTGGCACTGCCAGGTTTCCGCCGCATTCCCATGATCATTTCCTGCATCATCCTGATTCTCTTTGGTATTGTCTACTTGGGAAATATGTTGGTGGGGAGTTAGGATCATAATTTTATTAATTTAGAACCAGATTGTGCATCCATCAATATGAAAAAGCTTGTCCCCTTCCTCATCATCACCGTCATCTTGCTTCCTGTCGCTGCTTACTTCCTCGGCACCCCTCCCAATGAAACACAATTAAGCATTCTCAGGGAAACCGCATGGGGCGTGGGATTCGTGGTATTGCTCACGTTTGTCGTGGGGCAACTGACAAGGAACAATTCACAGGTCGATAAACTCTGGAGCATTGTGCCGGCACCCTATGCCTGGTACATGACCTGGAAAGGTGGCATGGATGAACGCATGGTGCTCATGTCGGTACTGGTTACCATCTGGGCTGCGCGTCTTACCTACAACTTCGCGCGCCGTGGCGGTTATAGCTGGAAATTCTGGGAAGGCGAAGAAGACTATCGCTGGGAAGTATTGCGCCAAAGACCGGGATTCAAAAACCCATTCGTGTGGTTGCTCTTCAACCTCTTCTTCATCTGCTTTTACCAGAACACCCTGATCTTCCTGTTTACTTTGCCTGTCTTGAGTGGACTCGCAGAAAACGCAGCACCGCTGGGTGCATGGGATTATGTGCTGGCAGCGGTCTATGTAGGATTGGTGATCATGGAATACATCGCAGACCAGCAGCAATTTGATTTTCAAACCGAAAAATACCGCCGCATCAACGCAGGCGAACCCCTGGGTGAATACGCTGATGGTTTTGTGCAAACCGGTCTCTGGTCAAAAATGAGACACCCGAATTATTTTGCCGAACAATCCATCTGGGTGGTCTTCTATCTCTTCAGTGTGGCCGCCACGGGAGAATGGTTGAACTGGACAATGGCCGGTGCTGTATTGCTCATCATCCTCTTCAAAGGCAGCTCTGATTTTTCCGAAGAGATCTCGGCCAAAAAATATCCTGCCTACAAGGATTACCAGAAACGGGTCGCTCGATTCATTCCAAAATTTTGGTAAAAGAGCGGGACCATAGCAAACCCTTCGTTTATGTGCTCGCACCTTATCTGGAGACAGCGGATGAGAACATCAGCTACTATTATGATTTCACGCAAAGCATCGAAGAGTATACAAAAATTTTCAGGGACCTGAATTTCGAATGGAAATGGCAGCCGGTGACCCTGAACGATTATACCGGTATCATCGATGCCATCAGCGATCATGCAAAGTCAATCCCTACCGCAGTACTCAACCTCTGCGATGGCGATGAAGTGAACGGAACACCTGGTATCTCCGTGGTGAAAAAACTGGAAGAAAGCGGACTCATTTATACAGGTGCCGATGAATATTTTTATCGCATCACCACTTCCAAGATCCCGATGAAGAAAGCCTTCGATGCTGCAGGGGTATCCCATGCCAATTGGGAAACCATTGCCAGCCCTGCTTTTCAGGGCGAAGGTCTTTTTGAAAAACTCGGCTCTCCCATCATCCTCAAACCCTCTGTCTCCGGTGGCAGCATGGGTGTGGGTGTTCGAAATGTTGTGCACGATCATGCAGCGATGAAAGAGCAACTGAAAAAAATGTTTGAAGGATACCGCGGCTGGGACCTGTCCATCGACGGCATCATCGCAGAACAATTCATCAGCGGTAGAGAGTTCACCACCATGATCACCGGCTCCGGTCACAATCCCAATTTTTGCAGGGTCTACTATCCTGTGGAACGAGTCTTTCATGCCTCATTGCCTGCTCATGAAAAATTCCTTTCCTTCGATCGCCTGTGGGAGATCTATGAAGAGGAAACGGCCATGCCGAACAATGACAACTTCTATGAATATGCTCCCGTTGAAAAAGAACTGGGCGAAAAGATCCGTGCCATCAGCCTGGATGCCTATCGCGCGGTGAAAGGCACGGGATACACAAGAGTAGACATTCGGATGGACGATAAAAGCGGTAACTTGTATGTGCTGGAAGTGAATGCGCAATGCGGACTCAGCGAGGACGAGAACTTCACTTCCATCGGTGCGATCCTGAAAGCCAACGGTACCTCATTCAAAGAAATGATCGTTGAGGTGCTGCAGGATGCCTTCATCAGAAAAGGAATCACATGGGGATGAAAATCTGTGTACTGCAACCCGACTACTCCACCACCGGTGTGGATTACCAGTACTATGATCCCGAAAGAAAACTGGCGCACCTCGCACCGGAGGATCAAGTAGTAAATGTTTCGCTCAACAAACTCACCACCTACAAACAACTGCAGGAACTTTCACAACAGGGCTTTGATATTTTCGTGAACCTCTGCGAGGGTTACCTCGAATGGGAAGTACCCTCGATCGATGTGATCCATTCCCTCGAACTGCTCAACCTTCCCTATACCGGTCCCACGCCCACACTCTACGATCCACCCAAAACATTGATGAAGTACGTGGCATACTGCGAAGGGGTGCAAACCCCACAGCATTTTGTGGTGCGCAACATTTCGGACTGGCAACAATGGGAAGGAAAAATTTCTTTCCCGCTCTTCATCAAACCTGCCAAGGCAGGTGATAGCCTGGGCATCGGACAGGATTCAAAAGTGGATGATCTCGGTGCTGCCATCGAAAAGACCCAGGCCTTGCTCAAAGAATTTCCTGAGCTGTTGGTGGAGGAATACATAGAAGGCAGGGAGTTTACTGTCTTGGTGGCCGCAGATCCCGATGGCAAAAACTGTCGCACTTTTAAACCGGTTGAATATATTTTTCCCGAAGGATTTGCCTTCAAGACCTATGCATTGAAAACATCCGAGCTGCATCCTGGTGCCAACATACCCTGCGATGATCCTGCATTGGAAAAAGAATTGCGCAGCATCGCAGAGAAGATCTTCAAAGGCTTTGGTGGAAAGGGTTATGCGCGATTGGACCTTCGCGTGAAACCGGATGGAAGGATTTATTTTTTAGAAGTCAATTTTTCCTGTTCTGTTTTTTATGCCGACGGATACGAAGGATCGGCCGATTATATTTTGAAATACGACGGCATTGGTCAAGCAGGTTTTTTGAAACACATCATCGATGAAGGCATCTCCCGACATCGCCGCAAACAAAAAGCCTATACCCTCCGAGGCGATTCCATTTCAGGCTATGGCATTTATGCCAACAGAAAAATCGGGCAAGGCGAAGTATTGTATCGTGGGGAAGGCAGACCGCATCGCATCCTCACGCGCGATCATGTGGAGCAGCATTGGAACGAAACAGAAAAGAAAAAATTCCGCCAGTATGCATGGCCACTGGGGGGAGATGTCTATGCCATATGGGATGAAGACCCGCAGGAATGGTCGCCACAGAACCATAGCTGCGATGCCAATACAAAAATGGTCGGACTGAACATGATCGCTTCACGCGACATCAACGAAGGGGAAGAGCTTACACTCGACTATGCAAAATTCCTCGATGCCACCATGGAACCCTTCACCTGCAACTGCGGATCAGTGAACTGTAGGGGAATGATCAGTGGGGTCAAAAGTTGATGGAGCCATGCTTAGCGCAATGTACTGGTGTCAACCCTCGTAGGCGTTTCCTTACCTGCCACGATTCCCCTTGAACTCAAGGCAATGGCACGGATGATGGCTGTCATGTTCTCCATGTCCAATGTACCGATCTCATCGGAAGCCTTGTGGTAATTGGGTTCTGAGTCCATCTTAGAAGTAGAGATGGTATGGGCCGGCACACCGAGTCTGGCCAGTGTAGCATTATCAGATCTGTAAAAAAGTTGTTGGGTCGGATAGGGATCGGGATGAAAAGTGAAGCCCGTTCCTTCCAGATTTTTTTGGAGGATCTCCCCCATATTGGTCTTTTCAAATCCGGTGATATAGGCGCTGTTCTTCCCCCATTTGCTTTCGGTGCCAATCATCTCAATGTTGAACATGGCCATCACCTGGGCAGGATCGAATTGTTTGGAAAAATAGGTTGCCCCAAATCCGCCAATCTCTTCGGCCGTGAAGGCAGCGAAGACCAAAGTCCTTTCATTGTCCTTCAGCTTGCTGAAATATTTGGCGAGCATGATCATTGCGGTGGTACCCGCAGCATCATCGTTGGCGCCATTGTAGATTGAATCGTTGTTCACCATGTTGCGGGTATTGATGCCCAGGTGGTCATAGTGTCCGGAGAAGATCACATATTCGTTGGGTTTTGATTTGCCAGGGAGGATGCCCACCACGTTGGCCAGGGGCATCTCGGTGATCTCCTGCTTCAGTTCAACAGTGAGACTGCTCGGTGCCTTGTCTGTCAGCAACAACACCACATTGTTTTGTGTGGGATAGTATTGTCCGCCTCTTTGTGGAAAGCGTGCAAACATCGCAGCATGGGAAGTATCCACGAGCAACAGGGTATTCTTGGAACCCCCCATGGCCTTTCTCACCTCCGTTACATAGTTGGCGCCCTTGGCAATCGTCACCACCTGATAACCGGATCCGCTGTTCATGTTGAGTGTTGGGAATACAGAAACCACATTGATCTTCTTGGGATCGGCAGCACTGCCATCAACGCTGGCCTTGATACCCGTGACCTTGGCACGGATCATGCTGAACGACTGCAGATAGCTGTTGCCATTGTTCCATTTCTGCAACCCGATCTTGTCAAATTCACCCGCGATAAAGTTGGCTGCCTTTTCAATACCCGGCGTGAAGGTTCTTCTGCCTTGCATTTCATCGGAGGAGAGCATCTTTTCAATGCGTTCTGTTTCCTTGACCTTGATGACCTTCAGTGATTTTTGTGCATAGGCGTTGCCAAGAACAACAATCGAGAGAAATGAAAAAACAAGCTGCTTCATGATATCTGTTTGAGAAATGAAAAACGATTGGGTTGATGAAATCTTTTAAGGTCGCTGAAGATAAAGAAAAAAGGCAGATGGAAATCCATCTGCCTTTTGCATATGCGATCAGAACTAGATCAATAACCAGGGTTCTGTTTCAAATAACCGGGGAGGTTAGAGGCACCATCAATGGCAGTTTGAGGGATTGGGAATACCCGCTTGTTTTTATCAGCGTCATTCTTTTCAGTCCAAACGCCTTCGTATTTTCCAAAACGAACCATGTCGGTTCTTCTGTGCATCTCCCAATACAATTCAAATCCACGCTCGCGGAAAAGACCATCAAGGTCGATGGAAGAGAGGCTTCTGCCAACACCTGTAGCGCTGCGGGAAGTTCTCACGGCATTGACATCGGTCAACGCACCTGCTGCATCGCCTTTGCGCAATTTGGCTTCAGCGCGCATCAGGTAAACATCAGCGAGACGGATGATGGAGATATCGGCTTCACCGAAATTCCTTCCACTGACCGACTTCTGGCTGAATTCATATTTTTCTACACGGAAACCAGTAGAGTAATCACTTCCTGCAGTGGTAAAATCAACCTGCTCAGTATGTACAACAGGTGTTGTAGGTCTGCTGCGGGTAACATTGTAGATCTTGCCAACTTTGAATTTGCCATCGGGACATTTCAGGAACACACCATTCACGCGCTGCAAACCGTATTGCTGCCCCCGGAGGATTCCCCTGTCAATCCTATAAGAAGCGGCATCATAGCAAGCCTCCTGTGTTACGGGATCTACAACTACATTTTTCTTGTAGAAACGGGGATCGGCCTGTGCAGGATCGGTGGGAGTATAGGCATTCACCCAGCTGCGATAGAAATCAGGTGTAATTGCAGGACCATCTGTTCCATTGGCTCCGGTATAGGCTGGCAAGGGAAACTGATCGCCTGACAAGGAGAAGTAGGCCATCCGGTTATGTCCATTGAGATCAGCACGCTGATCTACAGCAAAAATGTGCTCTTTGTTGTCGTGGTTGTTGTCATTGAAGATTGCCCAATAATCGGGAGAGAGTGCATATACATTGGAAGAGATGATCTTTCCAGTGTATTCAACCACTTTGTCCATGTCCTCGGGCTTGAAGGTAAAGCTGGCAGCATAGCGATCATTGTAAACCGCTGCATTCAGGTGAAGCTTGGCCAACAATCCCCATACAGCAGCTTTGGTCAAACGACCGGGGCCGGTTGTATTGTCGAGTTGTGGTTCTACTTCGAGCAATACCTTCTTCAGGTATTCAACCGCTTCTGTTCCACGAACAATTTTAGAAACCTGTCCGGGATCTTCCTTAACGAAGATGACGCCCCAGAGATCCAATGCAAGCAGGTTATAGAAAGCATACATGCCCCTTGCTTCTGCGATATAGAGCTTTGCGTTGGGGTCTTTGCTGCTTTGCAAGGAGGATACAGCCGATACAGCACGTGACAAACTCTGGGTAATGAAATTCCAGGTATTGCGCACATTGGGATCGGTGCTGGTTGTCTGGTGACGGTGGAGCGAAAGATAGATACCGTTATCCCCCCAATCTGTTCCACCGCGATATGGCAGGATCGCTTCATCAGTAGAGATCTCCTGCAAGGCAAAAAGATTGGTGTGCAGAAAAATGTTGGGCAACTGCGCATACACCGGCGCGATAGTACCATCAGCGATCTGCTTCTCCGTCAAACCGGTAACCGATGATTCATCGAGGATGGTTTCCTTTAGTTTGGTGCAGCTTTGCGTAAGGGTCAATACGCCCGTAGCCAGCAATAGAATGATTTTATTTTTCATGATGCTCTGATTTAAAAGGTAAGGTTAAGTCCAAACACTACTGATCTCGCCTTGGGGTAACTCAGCATGTCAATTCCATAAGAAGAGATACCGTTGATGGTCCTGTCGGCATTCACCTCAGGATCGTATCCATTGTATTGGGTTACAACAAACAGGTTTTGTCCAGTTACGGAAAGCCTCAGCCCGGAGATCCATTTGCCTATGGGTTTGGAGCGGGTATCAAAGCTGTAGCCCAATGCGAGGTTGTTCAAACGCATGTAGGCGCCGTCTTTCAGGTATCGGGAGCTTACCGGTGCGGCGTTGTTGACGGATTCTTTGGCAAGCGCAATGGCCTCTGGTGTTGTATTCACATTCTTGGAAAGCTTCAATTTGTAGAAGCTCGCGTTGGCGGTATTGTCGTAAATCTTGTTTCCGGAAACACCGTTGAAGTTGACAACGAGATCAAAGCCCTTGTATTCAAGGTTTCCGAAGAAAGCATAGATCACTTTGGGCAATGCAGTACCCAGTGCTACCCTGTCCTTATCGGAGATGATGCCATCGCCATCAACATCACGGAAAGTGCTCAATCCGTTAGCATCCAATCCTGTCCATTCTTTCAGGAAGAAAGTACCAATGGGTTGATTGTTGATATAACCATTGATGGTAGCAGATGTCAGACCCGATCCGGAAGCTGAACCCGACTGGATCACTGAGTAAGGAGATTTCTCAACCACATTGTTGAGAAAAGCCACATTGCCTCCGAAACCATATTTCAATCCACTGCGGGTACTGCTCCTGTAATCCAATTCGACCTCAAGACCACTGTTGGTGATGGTCATGTCTTTAACATTGGTCCAGAAAGTACCAGCGGGCTGTACAGGATCCGCAGGGATCACTTCCAGCAGGATATTGTTGGATATCTTTCTAAAGTAATCTACTGAACCATTCAACTTGCCTTTCAGCAATCCGAAGTCAAGACCAACGTTGGTTTGGGTGGAAACCTCCCATTGAATGTCGGGGTTAGCCAAACGGGAATAGATGGTACCTGCAGGATAAGCGCCTGTTGCAGCAAGAGGATAGCTGGTGGTGGATGAGACTGTTGAAGTGAAGAGCGGTTGGGTGATCTTGGAGGGGATCTCCTGGTTACCGGTTTGTCCCCAACCTGCTCGCAGCTTCAGGTTACTGAATGGGCTGTTCTTCATGAAGTCCTCTTCCGTGATCCTCCATCCAAGTGAGAAGGAGGGGAAATAACCATATTTATTATTGGCACCAAACTTTGAGGATCCGTCCATACGGAAGTTCACTGTGGCCAGGTATTTATTCTGATAGGAGTAGTTGACACGGGAGAAGAAGGATTGCAGTTCATTGATCAACGCATAGCCACTGGGCTTGTTATTGGCCAGTGTCAGTTCCTGTCCAATGGCAGGATTATAGATTGGCTCAATCTGTCCAACAGGAAATTTGTTGATGCTCCAGCCTCTTCCTTGCAAGAATATCTTTTGGTAAGAGTGCCCTGCCAGTGCAGAGAAGCTATGGTCTTTGACATTGAAATTGTATGTCGCGTGTAGAAGTGGAATTGTCAACACCAAAGTTGAGTTTGTAAGTCAATCCCTTCATGATCTTCAGCGAGGGAGAGATGTTACCGATCACCCTGTTGATAATGGTGATGTCTTTGTCGAGTTCAAAGGTCAGCAAGGGGTTGCTGATGTTCTGATAAGCAGCTGCCTTGCCGTTGGCATCATAAGCACGGTAAGTGGGGTTGTTCGAGATCGCATCACCAATGGCACCTCCGATAGAGGGCCTTCTGTTCTTGGTGCTATTGAAACTCAGGTTGGCATCCACCACCAATTTATCATTCAGGAATTTCTGTGTAGCATTGAACCTTCCGGAGTAGCGGTCAAGATCATTGGTCTTAATGATGCCCTGTTGCTTCTGCATTCCGAAAGAAGCAAAGTATACCAACTTGTCAGCACCACCGCTCATGGTGAGGTTATGGTTTTGTGTGTAGGCAGTGCGGGTGATTTCCTTCTGCCAATCTGTATTACCGCCCTGGTCATCGAGAAGGCCACCGAGCAGGGGAACTTGTTTTCTGAATTCAGCAGCGCTGTATACTGGAAGGGCATTGGCGAGGGTGGAAACAGCCAGGCTGCTGTTGTAATTCATGGTGGAGATCCCAGCCTTTCCTTTCTTGGTGGTGATGAGGATCACGCCATTGGCACCGCGGGCACCATAGATGGCCGTTGCAGAAGCGTCTTTCAAAACGTCGATCGCTTCGATATCGGCCGGGTTGAGGAAATTGAGAGGGTCACCGCCGCCGGTGCTGGAGTTGTCAAGAGGTAGTCCATCAACCACAAAGAGCGGAGTACTTCCGGTACGCACACCTCCTGGGCCACGAACCGTGATCCCTTGGATACCACCGGGTTCACCACTAGCGGAAGTTACGTTCACACCTGCCACTTTACCTTGCAGCAATTGCTGGGGCGCATTGATGATTCCTTTGTTAAAGCTTTCGGCTTTCACACTCTTCACTGCACCGGTCACATCTCTTCTGCTTTGGGTTCCATATCCCACTACAACCACTTGTGCAAGATCGGCACCGGATGTTTGCAAGGTGATATCTAGGGTTGAGCTGTTGCCGACAGCCATTTCCTGTGCAGCATATCCCACAAAGGAAACGACCAGGATGGCTTTGTCATCCGGCACAGAGATAGAATAATTGCCTTGGCGATCGGAGAGAGTAGATACAGCGGTTCCTTTCAGGGTGATGCTGGCACCTGCCAATCCATTCCCGTTGGATCCGTCTGTAACACGTCCTTTAACAATGCGATCAAAATGATTCGAAGAGGAATGATTTTCATTGGCAACCGCCTGGGTAAGAAGGGATGAACCAAGAAAAATCCCCATCATTAGCAGACATGTCATCATTTTTAAACATGTTTGCCAGAAAGCGCTTTTTATCATGTTGGTAATTTTAAACTAATTTATGGTTTTGTTTAACAAAACAAGCTAATAAAATGGATTCATATATGAACAAAAGGGTAAGAAATTGTTATCTAGTAACAGTAAACCTACTTATTTCGCTTTGTTGGTTGTCATCATCAGCTCAACCTGTGACTGCACCTGTCGTGCATGCCCACTCCCACAACGACTATGAACAGCAACGACCCTTTGCCCTTGCTTATCCATCCTCCGTGAAAGAAATCAAAGAAAATCAAGTGGTTTTCCAATCTGGAAAAACCCTACCCTATGACGACCATCGAGCGAAAACAGCGCAAGAATTACTGGATAATCCTGATATTGAAGACCAGCTTCATTATACCTATAATCGCGGTGAAAGCCGTTACAACACCGATGCGGGAAGGATCCGAAACGACGCTTTTTTTAAAGAACTTTATGGAAAAACCGCCAAAGAAGTTCAAGCAAACCTTACCACCGTCATTTGGTGCCCCACCTTGGTGCATCAAAAAATCCAATTTTCAACCATCAATGGGGCCAATCTGGCCTTGGAAAAAGTTTCTATGGAATTGGACCAACACCCTGAATGGAAAACCTACTTAACCAACATTGGAGGAACCTTTAATTGGAGGTTTATCAGCGGAACTCAACGCCTAAGTGCGCATGCATTTGGCATTACCATCGATATTAATACGGCATATTCAAATTATTGGCAATGGGACTGCGGCTGTAAAAACGAAGACGCAATCCTAAACTATAAAAACCGTATTCCTATGGGAATCGTTGAGGTCTTTGAAAAACACGGCTTTATTTGGGGAGGGCGCTGGAAACACTACGACACCATGCATTTCGAATACCGCCCAGAATTCTTTATCCCATGAAAAAATACGGCCTCTTGGGCAAATCCCTTCAACACAGCTTTTCGCTCGCCTTTTTCAAGGATTATTTTCAATTAAACCGCATCGAAGCGGTATATCAACTCATAGAGTTGGCATCCATTGAGGACGCTTTGCCTTTATTGGATGGAAGCTTTCATGGGCTCAACGTTACGGTTCCCTATAAAGAAAGTATCCTGCCCTTTTTGGATGAGCTCACACCTGAAGCACAAGCGATTGGCGCCGTGAATACCTTAGCGTTCAGAGAAGGCAAGACCCTAGGACATAACACCGACGCCCACGGATTTCACCAGTCCATCAAACCTTTTTTAACCTTCGAACACGAACGCGCCCTTATTTTGGGAACAGGAGGAAGTTCCAAGGCCGTCGCGCATGTTTTAAAAACCCTGGGAATTCAGGTTAATTATGTTAGCAGAAACGGCACCGGTCCCAATGTGTTTTCATACGAAGCCGTCAATGAGGCGATGCTGTCGGCGTGTAAACTCATCGTTCATTGCACTCCGGTGGGTATGTA
>RFVQ01000006.1 GCA_009922495.1 Chitinophagia bacterium | reverse complement strand
CATTCAAGCTATTGCAGTATGGATGGTAGTACAAAGTATAAATACTCGAATAAAGTAACTATTCTTATTTTTTACCAATATGTTCAGCAATTCAAAAAATATTCATTGAAGAATGAAAGTTAATACACATGAGAATATAGAAAAGGGATAAAGGTGTATGCAACCATACTGTTTTATTCCATGGTAGAAAATGTGGATGCGTTCATTACGAGACCTAATTTATTGGAAACTCATTTGAAATTTTATCATATATATATTTTAGGGGTCATGCTTCCAGAAAAGCTAACAATAAATGATTTCTTGCTCTCACTTTTCTTTGTTGTTGCAGCAGTTACTGTATTAGTTAGTGCGGTTTGTGTATTTTTTAAAAAAAGACAAATTCAATTAAAATCAGCATTCAATTTTTATAAACTTAAGCACGAAGAAGAAATACTAAAAACTCAACTCGAAATACAAGAACATACCTTTCAGAAAATATCAAGAGAAATCCACGACAATATAAGCCTGGGACTTTCACTGGCCAAACTTCAAACTACAACATACATTGAATCAAAAGATAAAGATCCTAAGCTACTCGAATTTTCAATTGATTTGATCAGCAAATCATTAATGGACTTAAGTGATATTTCAAAATCTCTTGACGCAAATCAACTTATTACCCATGGACTTATAAAAGCCCTTGAATCTGAAGTCAATGTCCTAAAAAAAGCTGGACTCTATAAGATTGAAATGATTGTTGAAGGAGATCCTCGGTACTTGGCATCAGAAACTGATCTCATCCTATTGAGAATTTTTCAGGAATCGTGCAATAACATTCTAAAACATGCCATTGCCAACGAAATTATTTTACGATTGCAATATGATAATAATTTCCTTACCATGACTATATCTGACAATGGCATTGGATTTATGTTAGAAGAAGCAATGAACAAAAAGGAAATCAGAAAGAAATCCGGCTTAAACAACATTGTATCAAGAGCAAAGTTGATAAAGGCAGAAGTAGAAATTACCAGCGCCAAAGGAAAAGGAACAAAAATTAAAATAGTCACACCAATTAAATCAAATGAAAATGGATAAAATCATCAAAGTAGCAGTTGCGGATGACCACATTCTGCTTCGAAATGCAGTATCTGTACTCATCAATAATACAGAAAAATGCAAAGTGCTTTATGAAGCCAATAACGGAAAAGAATTGATTGAAAAAATCAAGGAAGGAAATTTGCCAGATGTAATTATTCTGGATTTGTATATGCCAGAAATGGATGGATATGACACCGCTGTCTATTTACAGGAAAAATATCCTGATATCAAAATATTGCTGTTGACAATGTTTGACAACGAAGGAGCATTGATTAGACTATTAAAAGCCGGCGTCAAAGGGTTTATGAAAAAAGATATTCATCCAAGCGAACTTTTACATGCAATTCAATCTGTCAATGAACACGGATTTTATTATTCCGCTCAAACAAGCAGTAAACTTGCGGGATTATTCAGAACCACTGAAAACGGTCCACTCCTTGATAAAATCATGATTTCAGACCTGGAAATTCAATTCATGAAATTGGTATGTACTGAGCTAACATATAAAGAGATTGCATTTGAATTAAACATGAATCCTAGAGCAATTGATAGTATACGAGACACCTTGTTCACAAGATTGGACGTTAAGAGTCGTGTTGGCCTTGCCATGCATGCCATTAAACAAGGATTGGTAGGCATTTAACCAATAAAACAAAAAAGCATCTTTGCTATATATTTTTGAGGATATTTAAAGCAACAACGTTTTCTTTTAATTCAATTTCAATAACTTATGAAAAAAATAGGGGATGCCCACCCTACCCCTCAATTTGCCTTAAATTTGTAAAAAAAGCATAGATGAGCAGACATGGTAAAGTTTTAGTGGCTATGAGCGGTGGAATTGATAGCACTGTTGTTGCACTTATGCTTCATCAGCAGGGCTATGAAGTCATAGGAATCACCATGAAAACATGGGACTATGAAGGATCCGGAGGATCAAAAAAAGAAACAGGCTGTTGCAATATTGACTCTTTCAATGACGCACGCGCAGCAGCAGTTCACCATGGATTCCCCCACTACATTTTGGATATCAGAGAGGAATTTGGAGGCTTTGTCATAGAGAATTTTATCGATGAATACATGGCTGGAAGAACTCCAAATCCTTGTGTAATGTGCAATACCCATATCAAATGGAGGGCATTGCTAAAAAGAGCAAATGCCATGGATTGTGAGTTTATCGCAACGGGACATTACGCCAACATTCGCCATGAAAACAGCCGCTATGTCATCAGCAAAGGCATAGATGAAACAAAAGACCAGAGCTATGTACTATGGGGGCTTCAACAGGATTTGCTAAGCAGAACACTTCTCCCCATTGGAGGATATAGAAAAACTGCCATTAGACAAATGGCCCATGATTTCGGGTATCCAGAACTTGCCAAAAAATCAGAATCATATGAAATATGTTTCGTCCCGGACAATGACTATAGAGGCTTCCTGAAAAGGAATGTAGATGGCCTTGAGGAAAGGGTCAAGGACGGTTTATTCGTAGATAAAAATGGTAAAATACTGGGTAAACACAAAGGCTATCCATTCTATACCATCGGGCAAAGAAAGGGACTGGACATCGCCCTCGGAAAGCCTGCTTTTGTTACAGCAATTGACCCCAATACCAATCAGGTTGTACTGGGTGATGAAGAAGACCTCCTTAAAATAGAAATGCAGGTCTCCAAAATGAACTATATCAAATATCCTGCTATACACGACGGAATGGAGGCAAATGTAAAGATCCGCTATAAAGACAATGGGAGTTCTGCCATTTTACATAACAGGGACGGCGGCATCAACGTTACATTTTATGAAAATGCCAAAGGCATTGCTCCAGGCCAGTCAGCAGTATTTTATGAAGGAAATGATGTTATTGGAGGGGGAATCATCCAAAAAACTACATGAAAAAATCAGTGAGATTTATCCTGATGGGCCTTCCTTTTTACATGATTTTAATATCGTGCAACAAAGAATTGGATCTCCTCAAAACGGAAACCATTGGTGAGTACGTCCCTTTGAAAATCGGAAATACCATCACCTATCAGGTTGACTCGACTGTCTATACAAATCTGGGCACTGTCAAATCGATCCGTTCCTATCAAATGCGTGACCGAATTGACTCTCTTATAACAGATAATTTAGGAAGGCCGTCTTACAAAATTAGACGCAGTGTCAGATCTTTTACGGATACCACAAAATGGAATGATACATACTCATATCTTATTACCTATGACAGCTCAAAACAAAGACTTGAACTGGTTGAGAATAATTTAAGGTTTATCAAACTTGCTTCACCCATCGCAACAGGCGTTCAATGGAATGGTACAAGTTTCATCAACACAATTGGAAATCCTGAAATTCAATATCTTTCTGACTGGCGATTTGTTTATGAAAATGCAAGAAGGCCATTCAGCCTAAATGGAATTTCTTATACTGAAACCATAAGCATCAACCAAAGAAATGATAGCCTTGGTAATCCTTCCAACAAGAATTTCTATTTTGAGATCAATACTTCAAAAGAAGTTTATGCCAAAAGCATAGGACTGATATTCAGGGAATTTCTCCATGAAGCCTGGCAACCTGCAAATGGAAATTCTGCTGCCGGATATTATGAACCCAACAGCTATGGAATAAAGATGTCCATCCTTTCTCATCATTTCTGAGCATGAGAATTTTATTTATTTTACTTCTCTGGTGTTTTTCTATCCCAAGCATGGGTCAATACTCTCGTTTTATCATTGAATTAACCGACAAAAGAGGGACCCCATTCAATATAGGTTCACCCGAATTTTATCTATCGCCTGAATCCATTCAACGGAGAAAACTTTATGGGATTGGCGTGGACAGTAGCGATCTGCCCATTACCCCCTCCTATCTGGATAGCATAAAAAAATCAGGGAGAGTTGAGGTATTATCAACTTCAAAATGGCTGAACATGGTCTTGATTAAAACAACGGATCCTGTTGCCCTTGCCAAAATCAGTCAATTCCCCTTTGTAAAAAAAAGGAACCCTATCGGGAATAAACCAAGAATAGTTGGTCAACAAAAAACACCCGACACCGTTTTTGAGAATTCTACTGTACTTTATCAGCATAAAATGCTCAACAATGCGCTTGATTATGGAAGATCGAATCAGCAAATTTCAATACATGAAGGAGAATTTCTCCACAACGCAGGATATACGGGCAATGGCGTAAAAATCGCTGTCTTTGACGCAGGCTTCTTTAAATACCAAAATATTGGTGCTTTTGATAGCATAAGATTAAACGACAAAATTAAATTGACAAGAGATTTTGTTGAGAATACCACCAGTGTGAATGAAGACGATGCTCATGGTATGTATTGCCTATCCATTTTGGCAGCCAATATCCCTGGCACCATGATTGGGTCAGCACCCCAGGCATCCTATTACCTTTTTAGAACGGAGGATGTTGCCAGTGAATATCCAGTTGAGGAATTCTATTGGGTAGCAGCTGCCGAAATGGCCGATAGCCTTGGAGCAAAGATGATAAGTTCATCCCTGGGCTATAGCACTTTTGACGATCCATCATTTGATTACAATTATCCCATGATGAATGGAAAATCAACCATGGTGAGTAGAGGTGCATCTTTTGCTGCAAAGAAAGGAATGATTGTCATGAACAGCGCAGGAAATGAAGGAAATAAATCCTGGAAATATATCATCGCTCCTGCAGACACAGAAGACATTCTCTCTGTGGGAGCAGTAAACACACTCAAACAAGTTGCCTCATTCTCCAGCTATGGCCCTAGTGCAGACAACAGGGTAAAACCTGATATTGCCTCAGTGGGATGGAATACATTTGTCATTTCAACCACTGGCGCACTTGCACAAGGCAATGGCACTTCTTTTTCCAATCCAAACATTGCTGGACTGGTTGCTTGTTTGTGGCAGGCATTCCCTGAATTCAATAACCGTGAAATCATCGAGGCTGTGAAAAAAAGTTCTGACCGCTTCAACAATCCTGATACAAGAACTGGCTATGGAATACCCAACATGCGCATAGCTTATGGTCTTTTGGAAAAGGAAAGGAATACAAGACGGGCCATCACGATATTAAAAAATGAAAGAATCAAAGTTTACCCCAATCCTTTGGGAGAAAAATTGACTGTTGTTTATCACCACCAAAAGTCAGGAACACTGAAAATAAAATTATTCAACTTAGAAGGAAAATTACTTAGAGACTGGAGCTTCAATACCATTGCTGGTGAATACCAATATTTTCAGCTGAATGATCTTTCAGTCCTGCCCCATGGTGAATATTTCCTGCGATTTGAAGACCAGGTCGGCAAAGGCACAATCAGACTTCAGAAATAAACAATGCGGCGAAAAGATGATCCCCACCGGAATTTTCTCCAAAACAGTGTTGCTGAGATAAAATTTTTAATCCCCCCTTATTCAAAATATAAGAGACCATTTCTTCATTCTCTTTCCTGAATACTGAACACGTTATATAGAGCAGGAATTTATTTACTTGAACTTGTTCACAAAGAAGATCTACAATCTTCTGTTGCAACCTAACATATTGATCAATTGAAGCAACATCAAAGGAAGACAACCACTCTGGGCTTCTTCTCCAGGTACCGGATCCTGTGCAGGGAACATCTGCAATGATTAAATCAACTCCGTTTTGAGGCAGGTTTGATGAAAGGACTTGTACCGCCATATCATGAGACAAATCATTACAGAAAATTTTTTCAGCATTGATCCCCGCGTTTTCAAATCTTCTATTCAACTCCAATAATATTTCTTCTCTAACATCTGATGCAAAAAACTTCGCCTTGGGAAAGAAATCATGCACCATGATCGATTTTCCACCAGAACCGGCACATGCATCCCAAAAAGAATTAATCTTGGTAGGTAAATTTTCCAAAAGACTACCTGTTTGTTGTGAAGCAATATCTTGCACAACAGCATCAGTGTCTAGCTTTATAACACCCTCTAAATCAACATTTTTGTGCAGGCGTAAAGCCGATGATCCCATTTGATCAAAATCAATTCCTGCAGATCGCAATTGGCTGATGACGAAATCAGCTTTTCCAGGCCTGATTCTCAAAAAAACAGCAGGTTTTTCCAGGTGTTTGAGGCTCCACTGCAACTTGTCAAGATCAATTGACAACTCCTCGGAAAAAGAAAAAATTTTTGCTGGTTCAAAAGAAGGAAAATAAACAGTGACTTCCTTTAACTTTTGGGTGGGATCATCTGTAATCGTTGGATACAATTCAGGAAAAACAGCTTGTAAAAAACCATTGTCGTTTTGATGGGTAAGGTAATACCCTGCAATGATTGCACTGAACGTTGGCAAATCAATTGCAGCATTTCCAAGTCTCCAATAGCCGTAACAAAGATCAGAAACAATTTTTCTGTCTCTAGAGCCAAATTTTTTGTTTTTCTTGAAATAGCTCTTTAAAAATACGGCAAAGGGCTCTTTGAACTCAAAACTTTCAAGCACCAATGAGGCATTTCTCAGATAGGCATGAAAGTATTCACTCATTTATTCAATTATAGCTGGATCAAAGTTCCAATAAGGCCTTCAATGGGTCTTTTCCAAAAAGAAGCAAGGAAGGATTTTCCAGCAATTCCTTGACACGCACCAGGAATCCAACACTTTCCCTACCATCAATGATCCTATGGTCATAACTGAGTGCAAGATACATCATGGGTCTTGCTACAATCTGCCCTTTCACAACTACTGCCCTCTCCTCAATTTTATGCATGCCTAAGATTGCAGATTGTGGTATGTTGATGATGGGCGTACTCATCAGGGAACCAAAAACTCCGCCATTGGTAATTGTGAAAGTGCCACCTTGCATCTCCTCCAGTGAAAGTTTATTATCCCTTGCCTTGGTAGCCAGTTCAATAACTTTTTTCTCAATATCAGCCATGGAAAGGCTCTCTGCGTTTCTGATGACCGGTACTACCAGTCCTTTGGGGGCAGAAACCGCTATTGAAATATCGCAATAATCATGGTAAATGATCTCCTCATTGCTGATATAAGCGTTGACAGCAGGGAATTCCTGCAATGCATAGGCGCATGCTTTTGTAAAGAAACTCATGAATCCGAGACCAACACCATGAGATTCCTTGAACTTGTCTTTGTATTGAGATCTTATCTCCATGATCGCACCCATGTCCACTTCATTGAACGTGGTGAGCATGGCGGTTGTATTTTTTGCTTCAACCAGCCTTCTGGAGACAGTTTTGCGCAACTGGGTCATTTTCTCTTTGCGTTCATTCCTGGAAAAGGCCTCTGTTCCAGGCTTTCGCCCAGGATTGGAGAGCGCTTCTAGAACATCCTGCTTTAGGATCTTTCCCCTAGAACCTGATGCAGCAATCCCTTTGGCATCAACCTTCTTATCCGCAATAATGGCAGCTGCAACCGGACTGGCCTTTACATCTGCCTTGGGAGCAGAAGCAGTTGCTTCTACTTTTTTCTCTTTCTTTTCTTCCTTGGCAGGTTCTGGAACGCCCGCTGGTTTTTCTGCTGCATCATCAATGGAACAGACAACATCTCCAATTGCGAGCGTATCGCCTTCCTGTGCCTTTATTTTCAGCATGCCGGATTTTTCTGCATTGATTTCGAATGTAGCTTTTTCACTTTCGATCTCTGCGAGTACTTCATCTCTTTCAACCCAAGCTCCGTCTTTTTTCAACCATTTGGCTAAACTCACTTCGCTGATTGATTCCCCAACTGTTGGCACTTTAATTTCTATCATAAGTCGATGTTGATGTTATTTAATCATGAGGCAAAGGCCTTTTTCAAAAGGTCTTCCTGTTCTTTGATATGCACCTTGCTATACCCTGTTGCTGTGGATGCACTGGCTGATCTGGCAATGATTCCAAAAGAAAATGAATCCAGGTTCATTTTCAGGAAGCTGGCTGCACCCATGTTCAGCGGTTCTTCCTGTACCCAATACCATTGTGCTTTACCATATTTTTTATGCAATGCTACCAGTTGCTCAGTTGGCAAAGGATACAGCTGTTCTAATCTTACAATGGCTGTATCAGTAATATTATTTTTCACTTTATGATCCAAGAGATCAAAGTAAATTTTGCCAGAACAGATCAGCACTTTGCTTATCTTTTTCCCTGCGGCTGTTTCATCATCCAATACTTCTCTGAATCCGCCTTCAATGAAGTTTGAGATATCAGAATATGTGCCGGGATGCCTCAAATTGGCTTTGGGAGAAAAATTAACCAACGGTTTTCTGAATGGCCAGGTAAGTTGCCTCCTCAATGCGTGGAAAAGGTTGGAAGCTGAAGTAATATTGGTGATCACTATGTTCAACTCAGCACATAGTTGAAGATATCTTTCAAGTCTTGCACTGCTGTGCTCAGGGCCTTGTCCTTCATATCCATGTGGCAGGAGCATGACCAAACCATTCATTCTGTTCCATTTCTGCTCTGCACTGGATATAAACTGATCGATCATGGTTTGTGCACCATTGGAGAAATCGCCGAATTGCGCCTCCCAGATCACCAGTGAATCGGGATTGGCAAGCGCATATCCATACTCAAATCCCAAAACACCATATTCACTGAGCAGCGAATTGAAGATTCGGAACTTCCCTGCTGCATTGGGAACACTGTCCAGGCGGTTGTACTGAACGTCGTTCTGTTCATCCCTTAATACAGCATGCCTATGACTAAAAGTACCTCGCTTAACATCTTGTCCGCTCATTCTGACTTCCTTTCCATCCGACAAAAGACTGGCATAAGCGAGCAATTCAGCTGTAGCCCAATCGATCTTGTGCTCTTTCTCTAACAGCGATACTTTATCCTGCAGGAGTTTATCAATTTTTTTGAGGGGCTTGAATCCTTCGGGAATGGACATGATTCCCTTGAATAGCTTTTTTAAGTGTTTTTCCTCGATCGCAGTTGAAGGTGAGGAAACAAAATCCTCAGCCTTGGCTTTTCGAAGACTTTTCCAAGCCAATTCCGGAGGCTGATAGTGATAAGGGAGTGGGTTCTGTTTTACTTCATCAAGCCGTTCCTGCAGATCAGACCAGAACTTTTGCTCCATTTCCTTCGCCATCGTTTTCAGTTCATCTGATCCGTCCGACTGTAAAGACGAAAGATATTGTTCACGTGGATTGGCATGTTTCTCAATAATGGCGTACAGCTTCGGCTGGGTGAATTTTGGATCATCCCCTTCGTTGTGCCCATGCTTCCTATAACAAACCATGTCTATGAACACGTCACTATTGAACTTTTGTCTATATCGGGTTGCTATTTCCATGCACTTTACCACCGCTTCCGGATCATCCCCATTGACATGCAAAACAGGTGCTTGCACCATTGCTGCGAGGGAAGTACAATAATCTGCCGTTCTGGCATCCTCAAAATCAGTTGTAAAGCCTATTTGGTTGTTGATGATAAAATGGAGGGTGCCACCGGTATAATATCCGTCCAAACCAGACATCTGCAGTGTTTCATATACAATACCCTGTCCCGCAACTGAGGCATCACCATGAATCAAAACTGGGAGAATGGCATCGTACTGGCTTTTGTACATCACATCTGCCTTGGCCCTTGAGAAGCCCAGCACCACAGGGTCTACCGCTTCAAGATGAGATGGGTTGGGCATCAATTTGAGCGATATGGTATTGCCAGAGAGGGTTTTCACTTCACTGCCATATCCCAGGTGGTATTTGACATCACCGCTACCCATTGTCTGGTCTGGAGTAGACTTTCCCTCAAACTCACTGAAAATATTTTCATAGGTTTTTCCCATGATATTGACCAAAACGTTGAGACGGCCCCTGTGTGCCATTCCTATGACAACTTCTTTGACTCCTTCTGAAGAGGCAGTGTTGATCATGGCGTCCAATGCTGCAATGGTTGTCTCCCCTCCTTCCAATGAAAACCTCTTTTGGCCGATGTACTTGGTATGAAGGAATTTTTCGAAAATAACCCCCTGGTTCAATTTTTCCAGGATGCGTTTCCGTTTGCTGAGATCCATCGGCTTGATGAATTCAGACTCCATCTCGTGGACAAGGAAATCAATTTTTTCCTGGTTGCTGATGTATTTGAACTCAATGCCTACGTGGTCAGCGTAGCACTTTTTCAAATGTTCCTGGATGGCCCGTAGGGTCACAGTACCCAGCCCGATCAGGTTGCCAGCATAAAAAGTTTTGTCCAGATCCGCATCGGATAAACCAAAAAACTCAAGATGGAGGTTGGCACCTCTGTCTCTGCGCTTGCGAATGGGATTGGTATTGGCAAGCAAATGCCCCTTGTTTCTGTACCCGAGAATGAGCCTGTAAACGCCCAATTCCTTTCTCCAATCGATCTCTGCTCCCTTTTCCAAGGCAGCTGTGGAGGGTACTCCTTGGATCTGAGAGACTGCAAAGTCAAACCCCTCAAAAAATTTCCTGAGATCCGGGTCGATGCTCTCTGGAGAACGGGAAAAATCCTGGTAAAGTTGCTCTATATAGGCCGGATGCGAAGATGTGATATAACTGAAATCCTTCATGGGAAGAGGATTATGGAAGATTTAAGTAAAAAGTTGAGCAAATATCGTTGATTTTGGGCGAATTATAACAGCAAAAATGAAGATACCGGTATGGATTTTTTTGAATATTTGAGCATATTTTTTGTTGATATGGATGATATTGCTACCTTTGCATCCCTACAAAAGAAAATAACTAAAGAATGGCAAATCATAAGGCAACCAAAAAGGACGTACGCCAGGTGGCTAAAAGAAGGGAAAAGAACCGCTATCAGGGTAAAACAACCCGTAACGCCATGCGTGACCTCCGTGCCCTGAACGATGCAACTCAGGCCCAGGAAGCCCTTCCTGAAGTTTTGAGCAAGATCGATAAGCTGGCTAAAAAAGGTGTGATCCATAAAAATAAGGCTGCAAACCTGAAGAGCTCGCTCACAAAGGCTGTTGCAAAAAAAGCTTAATTACCAAATCATTGAATTGAAAAAGAACATCTTGTAGATGTTCTTTTTTTTTACCCACAGTTGGGCATGACCCCCAAAAGCGTCATTTTCAATCTTTACCTTCGCAGGCATATATGACTGAAAAAATACTCATTTTAGACTTTGGGTCACAATATACCCAGCTTATCGCCAGAGCTGTAAGAGAAGCAAATGTTTATTGCGAAATTGTTCCCTATCATAAAAATGTGACTTTTGAACCGGATCTCAAGGGCATCATCCTGTCTGGATCCCCTTTTTCAGTAAACGACACCCATGCACCTGAAATTGATGTCAGAATGCTGGCTTCACAACGCAATGTTTTGGGTATTTGCTATGGTGCACAATTGACTGCCAAGTTTTTTGGAGGACGTGTTGAACGTTCAGAAAAAAGAGAATATGGCAGAGCCATCCTGAACAAGCAATCAGAAAATATATTATTGACCGATGTTCCGGAAACTTCACAGGTTTGGATGAGCCACGGGGACTCTATACTCGAATTACCGGCCAATGCAACCGTTTTGGCAACGACCTCCTCTATCCCGGTTGCAGCTTACGCTGTCAATGAACCTGGATGCCATTCCATTTTCGGCTTGCAATTTCATCCGGAGGTCTACCATTCAGCATTTGGAAAAAAAATGCTACAAAACTTTCTGTATGAAATTTGCGGATGCAAGGGAGATTGGACGCCAGCCCATTTCATAACAGATACGGTTGCAGCACTTAAGGAACAGATTGGAGACAAGCGTGTAGTGATGGCCTTGAGCGGAGGGGTTGACTCCACTGTTGCCGCTACCTTGATACACAAGGCAATAGGCAACAACCTATTCGGAATCTTCGTAGACAACGGTGTATTGAGAAAAGACGAATTTGGTTCTGTTCTTAAGACATACGAGCAACTTGAACTCAATGTGAAGGGAGTTGATGCCAGAGGCATCTTCTACAATGCCCTATCCGGACTGACCAACCCGGAAGAAAAAAGAAAGGCTATCGGAAAAACCTTTATCGATGTATTTGACCAGGAAGCACATAGCCTGGAAGACATATCCTTTCTGGGTCAAGGGACGATCTACCCTGATGTGATCGAAAGCGTTTCCGTTCATGGCCCGTCGGTTACCATCAAATCGCACCACAATGTTGGCGGATTACCTGAAACCATGAAACTCAACCTTGTTGAGCCCCTTCGGTATCTTTTTAAAGACGAAGTTCGAAAAGTGGGACTTGAACTGGGTATTCCCCATGAGCTGCTTTTCCGGCACCCCTTTCCTGGACCCGGATTGGCCATCAGAATCCTTGGTGAAATAACAGAGGAGAAAGTAAGGCTTTTACAAGAGGCAGATCATTTGTATATAGATGGCTTAAAAAAACATGGCCTTTATGATAAGGTATGGCAGGCAGGTGCTATTCTACTCCCCGTGAAATCTGTTGGTGTGATGGGGGATGAGAGAACATACGAATACACTGTAGCACTGAGGGCAGTGACTTCGGTTGATGGAATGACTGCAGATTGGGCACATCTCCCCTATGAATTCCTCGGTGAAATTTCCAATGAAATCATCAATCGAGTTAGAGGCATCAATAGGGTTGTTTACGATATTTCGAGCAAACCCCCTGCAACGATTGAATGGGAATAACGCTATCTTCATAGGATGAAACGCATTCCCTACATCCTCTTTTTTCTTTGCTGCATCACTCAAATCAGTGCGCAAGGAATTAAAGGAAACGTGAAGATCGGATTGCTGACTTCACTGTACCTGGATAGTGCATTTGACCAGAAAGGCAATTACCGGTTACAAAAAAATTTCCCAAAACAGGCCGTCAGTGGCCTTGAATTCTATGAAGGGGCAAGTCTTGCCATTGATTCATTGAATAAAATCGGGTACCTGTCAACTATGAAGGTATTTGACCTTCAGAGCAAGGAAGGAAACATAGAAAAACTTGCTGCAACCGGGGAGTTATCTGACTACAATCTCCTGATTGCCCACACCGGATCAGCCGAATATCTTCAATTGGCTGCAATTGCCAAAGAGAAAAATATACCCCTCATCAATGCAAATTATCCCAATGACGGCGGCATCAGAAAAAGTCCGACTGTATACCTCGCCAACCCCAAGATCAATTCACACCTTAATTTGATCCACAATCAATTGACAAGAAAATGGCCAGATGCCAATATCATTTGGTTCAAAAGGAATGAGCCTGGCGACGACCGTCTGGCAAATATTTTTAAAGAACTGAGCACATCATCCAATAAAATCAAATACAAGACTGTTGAACTAAGCGCATTGTTCTCAACAGATGAGATTTCAATTCACCTGGACACCAACAAGACCAACGTTTTGATTGCAGGAAGCCTTGATGAAACCTTTTCAGCTCAATTTGCAAAAGCAATATTGAATTATACAAAAAAAGGAATCATTCATGTTATTGGAATGCCTAATTGGGAAACCTTAAAAGATATACAGTCAAAGTCTTATGCAGGAGTACCGATCTACTATACATCCGGTTTCTTTGCACCACAGGGCAACAAATGGGTTCAGGAAGTAGATGAAAAATTCAAAGAAAATACGGGAACCAAAGCATCAATATCTGCGATCAGGGGGTATGAACTAACCTTTTTCTTTGGTTCGCTTTGGTCAAAATACAAGACCCTTGACATGGTCAAAGCGCAGGATCCTTCGCTGAGAATAGTCACAGACTATGATTTCAGAGCCGTTACATGGAATACAGGTGCAGAAATACCCGATTACTACGAAAACAAAAGATTGTACTTTATCAGGAGATTGAACGGGATCGCTTCTCTACAATGATCAATCTACCCAGTCAGCAATAAAGATATTTGTATCTCTCGTACCCCCGTTGTTTCGATTCGAACAGAAAACTATTTTCTTTCCATCCACACTGAACATGGGAAATGCATCGAAACCTTTGTCCCTGCTGATTTTTCTAAGTCCAGACCCATCCTCATTCATGGTATATAGATTGAAAGGAAATCCCCTTTTGTATTCATGATTGGAGGCAAATATGATGGTTTTACTGTCTGGCATATATGCAGGTGCCCAATTGGCCTGGCCCAAATTGCTCACTTGCTTGGCATTGGAACCATCTGCATTGGCAATCCATACTTCCATTTTGGTGGGAGCCACTAAATTTTCTGCGAGAAGCTCTTTGTACTCCTTGATTTCTTCTGCCGTTTTGGGACGAGAGGCTCTCCAAATAATTTTATTTCCATCGGGGCTAAACCATGCACCACCATCATATCCCAACTGCTGGGTTATCCGCTTGGTTGCACCTGATTTGAGGTCCATGGTATACAATTCAATATCTCCATCACGGGTGGAAGTAAACAACATGGTCTTACCATCCGGAGAAATAGTGGCCTCTGCATCATAACCCGGATGATCCGTCAACTGCTTGACGATCTTACCGTTCAAATCAGCAATAAAAATATCATAGGTTGGATAAAGCGGCCATATATACTTGTTCCCGTATTGGGTGCGATCCGGAACGGGAGGACAGTCTGCATTGCTCAGATGGGTAGAGGCGTAAACTACATGTTTGTTGTCTTTTAGGAACGCACCGCAGGTTGTCCTACCCTTCCCTGTGCTTATCAATTTAGGCTCAAACTTTTCACTTGGCTTGGTCGGGATCTTTCCTATGTAAATTTGATCACAAGGGATCCCTTCTTTGGCAAATGTCTTTTGAAAGACCAGCCATTTGCCATCAAAACTGAAGTAGGCTTCCGCATTATCCCCACCAAATGTGAGTTGTCGAATGTTTTTGAAATGGACTTCATCTGCATATTGTAAACTATCCTGTGCAGAAGACGACAAGGCGCCAAGCATCAAAACCAGAGAAAATAGGAGGCAAGAGGGATTTTTGATAGGGTTCATTTTTGTTAATTGGGACACAAAATTATGAAATGGAAACGCCTGTTTCATCACCAAAATGTAATAAAAGGGGATCATTTGCTAATTTTGGACATGAAAAGAGCGTTTCTATCGACCTTCCTACTCTCCATTGGCAGCATGGTGCTGCTTGGATTATGGGGGTGCAGAAACAAAGAAAATCAAACAAAAAATGGTCTTCTTTCAGAGGAGGTCGCTGCTCTTTCAAAGCAGTTCCCTGATTCCTTACCCTTACAAATCCAATATCATCAACAAATTTTTCTCAATGGCAATCAAAAAGGGGCCATTGAAGGACTCATGAAATTGGCTGAAAAAAACCCTGGGCGCATCGACCTGCTGAACGAATTGGCTGCAATGTCGCTCCAAAACAAGGATACAGCCTTGTCCATCCATTTCCTTAACCAAGCCATCGATGTAAATCCCAATCAGTCCGATGCTGCATTTATGCTGGCAGGCATCTATGCTGCACAAAAGAATCCAAATTGGAAAAAAATCACTGAACACCTGACCCAACAAAAAGAAGATCCCATCGCTTCGGCCAGAGGTTACTATCTCATGGGAATACAGCTCGCCAATGAAAAAAGAACATTGGAAGCCATTGCTGCATTCGACAGCGCAATCATACAGCATTTCACCTTTGTTGATGCTTATATCGAAAAAGCAATCCTGCTGTTTGACACTGATCAAACAGATCAAGCCATCGATCTTCTTTACAAAGCCCAGGATATCGATAGAAAATCCCCGGATATTCCTTTTTGGCTGGGAGAATGCTATTTGAAAAAGAAAAATCAAGAGAAGGCATTGAATTTCTATGAGCAGACCCTTCGATTGGATCCGGAATACTCCTCTGCCATTGATCGAATTGCCAAAATCAAACACTAACTTTGAGGTATGCCTATCATCGCTCCATCCCTCCTAGCTGCCGATTTTCTTCAGTTGAACAATGCCTGTGAGATCATGAACCGTTCTGAGGCAGAATGGTTACACCTGGATGTAATGGATGGAAGATTTGTACCCAATATCAGCTTTGGCATCCCCGTCATCCAATCCATTAGAAAGGCTACTCCTAAAATCTTTGATGTTCATTTGATGATTGAGGAACCTGAAAAATATGCTCAGGCCTTCAAAGAAGCTGGCGCCAACATACTGACCGTTCATGCAGAGGCCTGCAGGCATTTGCACAGAAACCTACAGCAAATCAAAAGCCTGGATCTAAAAGCGGGTATTGCCATCAATCCCCATACTCCTCTTTCTTCCATTGAAGAAGTATTGGCCGATGCTGATTTGGTGTGCATCATGAGTGTCAATCCTGGCTTCGGTGGACAAAAATTCATATCCTCCAGCCTTGACAAAATCAGTCGACTCAAAGAACTGATCCTGAAAAAAAGTTTAACAACATTGATAGAAGTGGATGGTGGTGTTACCCTTGAAAATGCTCCACAAATCGTAAAGGCTGGAGCAGATGTGCTGGTTGCCGGCAATACCGTGTTCAGCGCTCCGGATCCTATAAAAATGATCCATGATCTTAAAAAAATCAGTTAAAAAAAGTTTACCCACAGTTTGTTGATAATTATCTGCACTGTTTCTTGAAAGCAAAAGATTAAATTTGGATTAAGCACCCATCTAACCTTAATCTTTAAAATCCGTTGCTTTGACAGAAACAATTATCAACCTTGATTCCGTTAACCCCATTGAATTCTTTGGCGTTAACAATGGTAAACTTGACCTGCTCAAAAAAAGATTCCCCCTCCTAAAGATCCTAAGCCGCGGCACACAACTCAAACTCAGTGGAGCGGCAGAACAAGTTGAACAGGCAAAAGATAAAATTGAATTGCTGATTCAATACCTTGAAAGAAATGGCAACGTAAGCCATAATTATTTTGAACAGATTCTGGGGGGCGATGATGTCGAGGCTGTTGACAATTTTGTTGAAAATAATCCCCATGAAGTATTGGTTTTTGGTCCCAATGGCAAATCCGTCAGGGCCAGAACACAAAACCAAAAGAAAATGGTCTCCATGGCAGAAAAAAACGATATCATTTTTGCCATTGGTCCAGCAGGAACCGGAAAAACCTATACAGCAGTTGCACTAGCAGTAAGGGCATTGAAAAATAAAATGGTCAAGAAGATCATCCTCACCAGACCTGCAGTAGAAGCAGGAGAAAGCCTTGGTTTCCTGCCTGGTGATTTAAAAGAAAAAATTGATCCATACCTGCGTCCCCTATATGATGCGCTGGATGACATGATTCCGGCAGACAAACTAGGTTATTACATGAGTACCCGTGTGATTGAGATCGCTCCCCTCGCCTATATGAGAGGACGCACATTGGACAATGCATTCATCATTCTGGATGAAGCACAAAATACAACGGACCTTCAGATCAAAATGTTCTTGACCAGGATCGGAGCCAATGCAAAAGCCATCATAACAGGTGACCTCAGTCAGGTAGATCTGCCCAAAAACCAGAAAAGTGGACTGGAAAAAGCAACAAGGATTTTAAAAAATATTGACGGAATTGCTCATATCGAACTGGATGAGGAAGACGTTGTCAGACACAGATTGGTGAAGGCAATCATACGGGCATACGACAAAGAAAAGGATCAATACAATGAAGCACGTTAGCAAATTATTATACCTGCTAGTTTTGGGAATGGGTTCCTTTTGGGGTTGTTCAACTCCCGAGGGGTTTAAGTCACCCGAAGATCCATTGGATGCCGGCAGGGAGTTCATCAGGGCATTGCTGGATGGTGATTACGAAAAAGGAAGTTTGTATGTACTGAATGATCCTGAAGACCAGGAGATTTTCAAACGATATGAAAGATACATGAAAAAGCAGCCCAAAAAGGAGCTGCTCAACCTCAAGTCAGCTTCCATCATTATCAATACAATGGAAAACCAAGGGGATAGCATCAGTATCATCAATTTTTCCAATTCACACAGCATGAAACCAATGGATCTTAAAGTTGTGAAGGAAAATGGTGAATGGAAAATCGACCTTAGCTATACTTTTTCCGGAAACCTTCCACTGGAATGATTGAATTGAAAAACATACTGTTGGTTGTTGGCGGAAGTGCCATCGGTGGAGGATGCAGGTACTTGCTTTCCATGCTCATGCAGCAGTTCAACAGGACAGCGTTTCCTGCAGGAACTTTTGTGATCAACACATTGGGATGCTTTCTGATCGGGATCATTTATTCTTTATCAGACCGCCATCCTGAAACCTCACAGAACATGAAAATTTTACTGGCATCAGGATTCTGTGGCGGATTCACAACCTTTTCTGCGTTTGCAATTGAAAATTTGGAATTATTCAAAAACGGTAACACATTGTTGGCCACGCTCTATATTGTTTTATCCGTTTTATTAGGGGTTTCAGCAGCGTGGGCTGCATCAGCCATTTTAAAATGAATACTCAAAAAATAAACATGGAAACGATTGTATACCTGGTCTTGATTGGACTGGCTGCAGGATTTCTGGGTGGTATGGTAGGTATTGGAGGAGGTGTGCTGATCGTTCCGGCACTTGTATTGTTATTGGGCTTGAGTCAACACCAGTCGCAAGGAATTTCACTTGCCATGATGATTTTTCCTGTGGGCGTTTTGGGAGTTATCAATTATTACAAAAAGGGATATGTCGACTTCAGGTATGCTGGCCTTTTGGCAGTTGGATTTTTCGTAGGTAGTTATATTGGCAGCAAATTCTCCTTGTCCCTTCCCCAGGAACTGGTCAAGAAAATTTTTGCAGTTGTGATGATCCTTTTGGCCATCAAATTGCTTTTTTCGGGGAAAAAATAATGTGGAATCAACCACAAATTGCATCTACATAGAAAAGGTCGGATATGACCAATGAAAAGTATTCTTTCTCTGATAATTTGCTCTTACAAAAATATAGAGAGAACGGGGACATTGAATGTGCAGGAATTCTGTTAAAGCGCTATAGCCTGCTAGTTTTCGGCGTCTGCATGAAATACCTAAAGAACAGCACAGATGCCAAAGATGCCTCACAACAAGTTTTTGAAAAGGCCATACTTGAAGCACAAAAATACGATATCCCCTATTTCAAAAGTTGGATATACAGTGTTGCCAGGAACCATTGTCTGATGCAATTGAGAAGTGCTTCCTTCAAACCCAGAATACTGGATGAATTTCCGGAAGAATTAATTACCGATTCAAGATCAGACCATGATATTGCACTAAATGCCATATCAAAAGAAGAGGAAGAAAGTTCACTTAGGCAAGCAATCGATCAGCTCAATGAAGAACAGTCCATCTGTATCCGACTCTTTTACCTAAAAAAGTTATCTTATCAGGAAATTCAGGAAAAAACCGGATTGAGTTTTCAACAAGTGAAAAGTCATATCCAGAACGGAAAGCGCAACCTCAGAATCATCCTTGAAAAAAAATACAGGAACAATGAAAAAGGCATTTGAAAACGATTCTATGGGCAAAATGATTCCTGACGAAAAGGCATTGACCCGTTATCTCAATGACGAATTGAATGCTGAGGAAAAAAGAATGCTCGAAGAATTGATCAATGATGATCCATTGGTAGGCGATGCAATAGAAGGGCTTTATGGATTGAAAGAAAAGGCTGATCTGACAAAGATCAATGATTCTCTTGCCCTGATGATTGAAAAACAAATTAGAAAAAAGATAAAGAAAAAAATATTCCAACCACTGGGCTTCCCCCTTTGGCTGATTTTGCTCATCACCTTCACCTTAATGGCAATATTAGGGGGCTATGTATTGATCAGCCTGATGCAGAAGTAAATTACTGATACTGAATATACATGGGTACCGGTTTCAGCGAAAGCAATTCCTTTGGCGAAAGCATTCTATGAGGAGGCTCTTTCAGATCATTTTTGTAAAACAATTTGAATCCAGTAAACTGAATAGGCTCTCTGTAAACAAACTGTCGATAAGTATTGATCTTTCTGGCAGGTGCACCCCATCCATCCATATCAACCACTACCTGAACCTCAGGTCTGATCACAACCTGCCTATAATCCTTCAACATGTTTTGCGTAAATCGATGAACAACCAGCATTTTGGGAGGCAGATTATTTTTCTTTACCAAATTGGCTAAATACTCAGATGCATAATTGATATCTGCTGATGAAAAGCTGCCAATCACTGTACCAGGCTTTTCTCCCCCTTTCATTGAAAATTCAGGATCTATTCCGAGATGAACGCGGGGATGGGAAAGATACTTTTCAATCACCGGGATCTCTTCCCGAAGTGTACTCAATCCCACCTGAATATCAAGAAATACAATGGCCCCCATCTCATCGGCCATGGCCATTACCTTGTCAATCTCCTTGTTGGGCATTCTCAAACGGTATTTGCCGGAGGGACCTGGAGAGCCTTGTGCAGTTGAAACGATGTAATGCAAGGCCGGCATGACAGGTGTAGAAGGATCTGCCTTTCTCCAAGTATCCAGTTCACCCTTTAATTTCGCAAACATCTGCGGCTTGGGTAACTCTCCCAGAATCCCCATTCGGGTCGAATACAAATTACCATAATAAGCAATTACGCGATAGAAAGGAAGTATGGCCCCAGACAAAGGATACTGACCTTTAAACGACCATTTTTCAGTGGAGTCGCCATTTGACATAGAGATCATTCTTTTCCTGTATTGAAGCGAATCAAGTACAGTCACCACCACCGACTCCTTCTTGTCTTTCTTTCCTCCAGGATTGACATTTGCTGTAACAAGTTTTCCTTCATCAGATTGTGCATTGCTGCAACCTGAAAACACCAGCAGGGATAGTACCCAAAAACAAACTACAATGCGTTTCATATAGGATTTGATTGGAATGTATATTATTGGTTTAACAAGGCAAAAAGTTCTCTGATCTCGCCATTATCCCGCAGTTTTATTTTTTTCTCTGCACTAAGCTTGGTGATTTTATCGGATAGCATTGGCAAGGCCTCATTTAATCCTGCAACCGTTTTTTTAGTACGGATCATTTTACCAGCAATCCTGTCAAATAGATAGAATTCATCAGCATTCGTGAAGATTTGCTTGTTAGAGGACCCTCCGTAACTATTTGCATTGGAAAGAAATGCATACTTAAAAGAGAGAAACTGATACTTTTCTCCATCTGCTATAACCTCATAAAAGGTTTCATTTCCCAAACGTCCATTGATGGGATAGCCATTCCTAAAAAAAACCTCCTGTGTTTTTCCCATGTTATTGTATTTCATGGTGAAAGAATATACAGGATCGTTGAAAAGATAGAGCTCACCGTTATAGTTAAAATACAATTCATTCCTCTCCAGGTTGAATTTCAAATCCATGTCCTTGACCCATCCACCATTGCGAAATTTCACATCACCCTTGCCCCATTCTGTATTCAGCAGCGGCGTACCCTCAACATTCACTGCATCTTTGTTAACAAAGGCCCTTCCTCTGATATTGTATGCCTCAAGCATGAAATTGGTAGACTGCGGACTGGTTATACTTTGTCCAAAAGAAACATTCAAGACTCCAGCTGTGAACAACAGCATCAAAAGCTGTTTTGAAAAGATTATTTTGTTCCTGTACATGTCAAGATTTTAATAGGCTGTAGGATACCCAAAGATAGCATTCAGTTGAATTGAATTACCTTTGTTAGAACAAATACACGATATATTGGATTTCTCCTCATTTAACTTTCATCCTTCCCTTCAGGAAAGCATCGATCTAGCAGGTTATAAAAAACCAACCCCCATTCAGGAAAAGGCCATCCCCATCATCCTGGAAGGCAGAGACCTGATTGCCTGTGCACAAACCGGGACCGGAAAAACTGCTGCCTTTTTACTACCTGTCTTGAACAAACTCCTCCAAGAAGACCACAAAGACTCGGAGGTACATGCACTGATCATGGTACCCACCAGGGAACTGGCTGTGCAGATCAGCAGTCACCTAGACGGACTCACGTATTTTTCATCCATTAGCTCTATTGCAGTGTATGGAGGAGGTGATGGAGGAAGTTTTGTGCGTGAAAAGCAGGCCCTTTCCAATGGAGTAGACATTGTTGTGGCTACTCCTGGGAAATTGATTTCCCACCTGAACATGGGCTACGTTAAAATGAAAGAGCTGAAATACCTGATATTGGATGAAGCGGATCGAATGCTGGACATGGGATTCCATGACGATATCATGCGAATCATTTCACACTTGCCTGAAAAAAGACAGACCCTTCTTTTCTCTGCAACCATGCCTCCCAAGATTTTGCAATTATCCAAGACCATTTTAAAAGATCCCGGTGAAATAAGTATTGCCTTGTCCAAACCCCCAGAGACAATCAAACAATCTGCTTATGTGGTCTATGACACACAAAAAATGGGGGTGATCCAGCATGTGTTGGCAGAACAACCCTATACATCGGTTTTGATTTTCTGTTCCAAAAAACAAACTGTTAAACAGCTTACCGCTCAACTCCAAAAGAAAGGATACAAGGCAAAGGACATCCACTCAGACCTGGATCAAACGCAACGCGAAGATGTATTGCTTGAATTTGCCTCCAAAAGACTTCCTATACTTGTTGCAACAGATATTCTCAGCAGGGGAATCGATATTGACCAGATTGAACTGGTCATCAACTATGATGTTCCCCCAGATGGAGAAGATTATGTCCACCGGATAGGAAGAACGGCAAGGGCTGAAACCAAAGGAACTGCCATCACCCTCATCAACCCTGATGATCAATTCAAATTTCAACGAATTGAGAAGCTGATTGGAAAAACAGTGGAGAAAGCAGCATTGCCTGCGTCGTTGGGAGAAGGACCGGTATATGGCCAAAGGGAGAAAAAAGAAGGAAGCAAAAAAACATTTTCATCCCAACCCAAGGGCAAGAAGTCTTCCGCAGCTCCGATAGCCAATGATCGAAAGCCTGCTCCGGTGGCATCAAATGGCCCCAGACCCAAGATTGCCATCATAAAAAAAGGGACAGAAAACAATCTGCCCCTTTCTGAATAGCGTTTCCCAATCAGACGGTCTGCTCTCTTTTGTCATTTCTGAAAACAACCACACCATCAAAAACATCGATGGTTACAGGCTTTAATTTATCTACATCCCCTGCAAGGATGCGCTTTGACAATTGGTTCACGATCTCTTTTTGAATAAGTCGTTTCAGGGGTCTGGCACCAAACTGAGGATCGAAGCCGTGTTCAGCAAGATAATCAATGGCATAGGGAGTGAATTCAAGTTCCATATCATTCTCGCTGACCAATTTTTTCAGCCCCAATAACTGGATCTCAATGATCTTTCTGATATCTTTTCTGCTCAAAGGCTCAAACATGATGATCTCATCAACCCTGTTGAGAAACTCGGGCCTGATGGTCTGTTTCAGCAGGTTCATGACATCATTTTTGGCTCTTGCTGCGGCAAGATCCAGCTGGTCCGGTAAAGCCTGCTCATAGGCATCTTGGATCAGGTGACTGCCTATGTTACTGGTCATGATGATGATGGTATTTTTAAAATTAACTACCCTGCCTTTGTTATCTGTAAGCCTTCCATCGTCCAATACCTGCAACAATACATTCCAAACATCGGGGTGTGCTTTTTCAATTTCATCGAGCAAAACAACACTATAAGGCTTTCTTCTCACCGCCTCTGTTAATTGTCCCCCTTCCTCATAGCCCACATATCCGGGAGGAGCACCCACAAGCCTCGACACTGTATGCTTTTCCTGGTATTCACTCATATCGATCCTGGTCATCATGCTTTCATCATCAAAGAGGTAAGAAGCAAGTGTTTTGGCCAGTTCTGTTTTACCAACGCCGGTGGTACCGAGAAAAATAAAGGAACCGATGGGCTTTCTTGGATCCTGTAAACCAGCCCTGCTCCTCCTGATCGCATCAGCTACGGCTGTTATGGCTTCTTCCTGCCCCACTACCCTCTCATGCAGATGATCTTCCAGCTGAAGCAGTTTTTCACGGTCACTTTGCATCATCTTTGATACAGGAATACCGGTTGCTTTGGCTACATTCTCTGCAATGTCCTCTGCATCTACCTCTTCTTTGAGCAATCTTTTCTCATTGGTTTTTTCAAGCTCCTCAGCCAATGTAACAATTTCAGCTTCCTTCTGCTTGATCTTTCCGTAACGAATCTCGGCAACTGTTCCATAATCACCTTCTCTTTCAGCCTTTTCAGCCTGTAACTTGAATTTTTCAATATCAGCTTTGGCCTCTTGCACTTTTTCAACCAACTCTTTCTCTTCCTTCCATTTGGCTTTTAGGGTATCCCTTTGTACGGCGAGATTGGCAAGCTCTGTGTTCAGCTCTTTCATTTTCACTTCATCCTCTTCGCGCTTGATAGCTTCTCTTTCAATTTCAAGCTGACGGATCTGGCGCTCCAGTTTGTCCAGCTCTTCTGGCATGGAATTCATTTCCAACCTGAGCTTAGCGGCACTTTCATCAATCAGATCAATTGCCTTATCAGGCAAAAACCTGTCGGTTATGTATCGATTGGAAAGCTCAACTGCTGCGATGATTGCTTCATCCTTGATGCGAACATGGTGATGGGTTTCATATCGGTCTTTCAATCCTCTCAATATGGATATCGCATCTTCAATACCGGGCTCTTCGATCATTACCTTTTGGAACCTTCTCTCCAGCGCCTTGTCTTTCTCAAAATACTTTTGGTATTCATTGAGTGTTGTTGCTCCTATCGCCCTCAATTCGCCTCTTGCCAGTGCAGGCTTGAGTATATTGGCAGCATCCATCGCACCTTCACCACCTCCTGCACCCACCAAAGTATGTATCTCGTCGATGAAGAGAATGATCTCTCCATCGCTGGAGGCAACTTCTTTCACTACCCCTTTCAGTCTTTCTTCAAATTCACCCTTGTATTTGGCTCCGGCTATCAACTGACCCATGTCCAATGCATAAATCAGCTTGCTTTTCAGGTTTTCGGGTACATCTCCGTTGACAATCCGCATGGCAAGTCCCTCTGCAATGGCAGTCTTACCCACCCCGGGTTCCCCCACCAAGATGGGATTATTTTTCGATCTACGGGTTAGGATATGCAGGGTTCTGCGGATCTCTTCATCCCGGCCAATCACTGGATCCAGCTTGCCCTGGCGGGCCATTTCAATCAAGTTCTTGGCATATTTTTCCAATGCGTTGAACTGTGTCTCCTGTGTCTGGCTCTTGATCTTTTCGCCTTTACGAAGCTCTTTGATGGCCTGCTGTAACCCTGATTCAGTTACACCAGATTCTTTGACCAACTTTGCAACAGCATCAGACCCTGTGATCAAGGACAACAACAGGTGTTCAGGCGTGATGAATTCATCCCCAAATTTTGTCATCATTGACCCTGCCCTCAACAAAGCATTGTTGGCTTCCCTGCTCAAGGCCTGGGCGGGCGCATCATCTGTTTGGGGTAGTTTTAACAATGCTTCCTTTAACTTTGAGTTCAGTACCGCAAGGGACGCATTGTTTTTCTTCAAGAGATATTCTACGGGAGAATTCTTTTGATCGAGCAATGCCTGAAGGATGTGCTCGGTTTCAATATTGGGATTCTTTGCATTGAAAGCAAGTTGCTGTGCCGATTGCACTACTTCCGAAGCCTGTATGGTAAAGTTGTTTAAATTCATAAAACGGATTTATAAATAAGGATCAAACTACTAACCACCTAAAAAATATGGAAAATATGGCAGTATTTTCTTTTAAAACATGTCGCAAATGCAGTCTAAGCCTCCTTTTCATGCTATTGTTGCAGCTTGGGCATTCACAAACAGATTTCAGTACTCTTCAGGCAATAATAAAGAAGAATGAAAAATTAATGGGTAAGGAACATGTGGTGGTTGTACAAAAAGATGGAAAAAACATTTTTCTGAAGGAAACAGAAGAACTCAAATTAAAAACACCCGTTCCGATAGCAAGTGCCAGCAAATGGTTTTCTGCAGCCCTGATCATGATTCTGGTGGATGAAGGAAAGTTGAATCTGGATGATCCCATCGCCAAATACATTCCCGTATTTGAAAAATACATGAAAGGCTATATCACCCTTCGCCACTGCCTTTCCCATACAACGGGACTGGATACTGAGCCAATCAGCCTCATGAAGCTCATTCAGAAGAGCAAGTTTGAAAGCCTAGAAAAGGAAGTAGAATCGTTTGCCACCAAAAAACTGATCGTAGACAATCCTGGGCAGGCTTTTGCTTATGGAGGAGTGGGTATCAATATTGCGGGGCGGGTAGTAGAAATTGTATCCAAAAAGACCTTTGATAGAATCATCGTTGAAAAACTCTTTAGGCCGCTTGGAATGAAAACAGCTACCTTCTATAATGAAAACGGAAATGCCATCAACCCTTCAGGAGGGGCCACTTGCTCTGCAGCTGATTACTTGAACTTCATGCAAATGATCTTGAACAAGGGCATTTTCAATGGCAAAAGAATCCTGAGTGAGAAATCAGTTCAGGAAATACTGACGGCACAATTCCCTGATGCAAAGATCCGATACAGTCCTGTTGCGGCCAAAGGAGCCGGATATGCATTGGGAAATTGGGTATTGGAGAATGACGAAAATGGGAAAAGTCAAATTTTTGCTTCCCCTGGTTTATTTGGTACTTGGCCCTGGGTGGATGTCAAAAACAAATACAGTGCCATCATCATGATCAAAAGCCTCAATGGCAATGAGAAAAGAGAGCTATACCAGGATGTGAAAGATGCGATAGAGAAAAGTTTACTATAAAGCACCAGTACTGGATGAAGCAGAACCTTGAACAAAGAGCTGAACTGGTCAAATCGCTGGCAAAATCCATCGGCTTTGACAGCTGCGGTATAGCCAAGGCAGTTTCTTTGGATGCTGATGCCAGACGGCTGGAGAACTGGTTAAAAAAAGGTCGTCATGGCGAAATGAAATACCTCGAGAATCATTTCGAGATGCGCATTGATCCAACCAAACTGGTACCCGGTGCAAAGTCTGTCATCACGCTTTTGTTCGACTATTTCCCTGAAAAAAAACAAGAACCCAATAGTCCGAAAATAGCAAAATATGCCTTTGGGAAAGACTACCATTTGGTGATCCGAGAAAAATTGAATTCCTTTCTTTGTGTGCTAAGAGAAGCCTTGGGAGATGTTGAAGGGAGGGGGTTTGTTGATTCAGCCCCTGTATTGGAAAGAACTTGGGCATTCAAAAGTGGTTTGGGCTGGATAGGAAAAAACGGCAACCTGATCAACAAGAAAAAAGGATCGTTTTTCTTTTTGGCTACCCTGATCACAGACCTGGAGTTGCATCCCGATGACCCCTACGTACAGGATTACTGTGGCAGTTGTACGAAATGCGTTGATGCTTGTCCCACTGAAGCCATCTTACCGAACAAAGAATTGGATGCCAGTCAATGTATTTCCTATTTCACCATCGAATTAAAGTCCTCTTCCTTACCCGAACAATTGAGTGACAAAGCCGATAATTGGGTTTTTGGATGTGATATTTGCCAGGATGTTTGTCCCTGGAACCGCTTTAGCCAACCTCACAATCATGATGAGCTAACCCCTCTGGAAGAAATTTTGACTTTTGATATTGCAAAATGGATGGCAGTAGACAAAGATAATTTTCAAAAGATCTTCAAAGATTCTCCTATAAAAAGAACCCAATGGGAAGGCATGCAACGAAACCTGAAATTGTATAAATTTTCGTGATCATTCCCACTTGAACACCCTAATGGCAAATGCATAGAGGACAATACCCCAAATCAGCAGGTATTGAAGTTGAGGAAGACAATCATTTAGGTGTGCTCCTTCAAAGGCTACATTTCGCATGGCCTGGTTCAGATGGGTCAGGGGGAGTATTTTACAAAGGGGTTGCAGCCAAGCTGGAAAGTTTTCAATTGGAAAAAAAGTGCCTGCGAGCAGAAACTGGGGTAAGGTAACCAGGTTTGCGAAGGGAGGAATCGTACTCTCGCTGCTAGCCAGACCACTGACAATGAAACCAAAACCCATGAAAACGATCAAGCCAACCAAACTGAGCACCATCAATTCCAAAAAGGTCAGGAAGCCATGGATCAGTGTGAACTTGAAAGCAAAATGACCGATCGAAAGAATAACAACTGCAGTTATCATCTGGAAGATGATCCTTCCCAATCCCTCACCAAAAACGATGTGCTTCCTTTTGATGGGAGTGGCAAAAAATCTTTTCAGTACCAGGGTTTGCCTCAAGTTGAAAAATATGAATGCAACGCCAAAAACGCCTGCACTTAACAATGAAAACCCAAGTTGTCCAGGCAAGATAAAATCGATGGTTCTGTACTCCCTGCCAGGCAATGTTTCTTTTTTCATGAAAGCATATGTAGGCCTTTGGGGCAAATTCACCTGGTCCAATTCAGCAATGGCTTGTTGAAGAATGGATTGCAGCAATCCTATCTTGTCAGCTGCAGCAGTAGAGGTGATAATCTCTATGGCAAACTTTGGAAAGGCTGTTGGATTGACCGGAGTGATTTTTATGATAGCCGTCAGGTGTCCTTTTTCCAATTCTTGTCGGGATACCTGAATGGGCTGTGCAATGATTTTCAAATTGGATTTCTCCAGAAGTTTTTGATACAATTCATTGCTGTTGTTGGAAGCAGGATCAAATGAAACTCTTATCACAGGAGTTGTAGAACTCAAGAAGCCAAAAACAAGAATAAAGATGATGGGAAACAGAAAACTGAATATGACTGCAGATGGACTCCGAAAGATGGATTTCAGGCTTGCTTTTGCAATGGCCATCATGGCCCTGTATTGATTATACGGTTGATGCAATCCCATTATTTGATATTAAAAGTAAAGGGTATCATGGCCTTGATTTCACCGGAAGAGGTCTTCATTTGTTTGATTTGCTGATAAAGAGAATAACCATCCTCTCCCACTTCATCTTTCATTTTGGTGGAAACAAGTTCATCCGGGTATTGTTGCAAGATGTATTCCAACAGTGTTTGGGGTTCAGGATAGGTCCGGATTTTGTATTCCTTCAATCCAGATAAACTTGCAGCTTCTTTTATGGCATCTTGTAAACCACCCTGTTTGTCTGCCAATCGCAACTCGATGGCCCTTTTTCCGGTCCATACCCTGCCCTGCGCGATACTGTCGACATATGCCATTGACAATCCCCTTCCTTCTGACACCCTTTTTTTGAAAGTTTCGTATATGCGGTCTACTTCCAACTGAATGATTTCTTTTTCTGTTTCTGACATAGGTCTTGTTACGCTGGGAGCATCTGCCATATCACTTGTTTTGACTCGGTCAAAACTCACTCCCAACTTGTTTTTCATAAAAGTGGAAAAATCAGGTATGATAGAGAAAACGCCAATGGACCCGGTGATGGTTCCGGGTTGTACAAAAATTTTGTTGGCATTGGTGCTGATATAATAGCCTCCACTGGCAGCAACATCCCCCATCGATACCACCACCTTTTTACCTTCTTTTTTCATCAATTCGATTTCACGCCAGATGATCTCACTGGCCAGGCTGCTTCCCCCGGGTGAGTTCACCCTCAGTACCACTGCCTTTATGGTTTTATCAGTCCGGATTTTTCTCAACATTTTCAAGTATTCGTCAGACGAAATCTGGTCTGGAGAACCTTTTCCGTATACGATTTCACCCTCAGCAACAACCACGGCAATCTTATCAGAGGAAAATTTTCCACCAAGGTTTGTGGCTTTGCCATACCGCGCAATGGACATGAAATTGATTTTATCAGCCTTCCCCAGTGAAAGATATTGCTGCATCTCTTCTTTGCATTCATCGTCATACCGAAGACCATCGATCAATCTAGCTTTCAGGGCTTCCTCAGGACGGGTTGCTTTATACATTTCTGCCAACATGCGCAATGAATCCCTGTTCAATTTTCTGGAGCACTCTTGAATTTGCCTGCGTAAAAGATCTGTGGCTTTATTTCCAGTTTGTCAATCAAGGACTTGAAAAAAACATACTCAACCGACATGCCTTGCCATTGGACCACCCCTTGGGGGTGACAATAAATTTTGTCAGCCATACTGGCGGTGGCCAGTGCACGTTGATCGATGTATTCACCATATGCCCAAATCTTTTTTCCACTCTTTTTAAAATCAAGGAGCGCATTCCTCAGTTCCGTACTTGAGGCAAATCCATTTCCGTGTCCATTTAATTTGAGGTATATGCCTTTGACAAGACTATCCCCTGCTGCATGGTTCAACAATTCAATGACATTTTGCAGATCAGGTTTTGCTTCCCCTTTGGCCAACTCTTCGAAGGGATCCTCCTTTTTTCTGTCGGAAAAATCATCCGCGAGGTCGATCACCAAAATGGTTTTGTTCTCAACGGAGATTGTTTCTGAAGCCACCATGGCTCCAATCACCCCAAAGAAAATCAACAGTATGATTCCGAAGAACACCACCAAGGCCAGCAGGCTGGAAAAGAAACCTTTGAAAAAACTTTTCAATTTCAATGCATTTAGAAAGCTAAATTAAAGAACTTTGCCACGCCCTAGGGCAACTATTTATGAGTGAAGCATATTTATTGATAGGTGGCAATATGGGTGACCGCATGGCCAACTTGGAAAAAGCCATTCGAAGCATTGAAGCATCTTGCGGAAAATTGATCAAAAGCTCGGCTGTTTATGAAACAGCCGCTTGGGGCAATAATGATCAACCTGATTTCTTGAACCAGGTTTTACTGATCAAGACGAGTCTCACCCCTCAACATTTGATGAAGTCGATTCTTGAAATCGAAATGAATCTGGGAAGGGTCAGATTGGAGAAAAATGGGGCAAGATCGATCGATATTGACATACTGTATTTTGATGACCTGATTGTAGATGAACCAGGATTGAACATCCCACATCCTCGTATCGCTTCCAGGAGGTTTGTCTTGGAACCTCTTTCAGAAATAGCCAGTACATTCCCTGATCCCCTATCCAAGAAAACAGTAAATTCCCTCTTGCTGGAGTGTACAGATCCTTTGCGTGTAAAAAAGTATAGGTAAATGAATTATCGTTTTGTAACCATTGAAGGAAATATTGGCGCCGGAAAAACGACGCTCGCACAATTGTTGGCAAAAAAACTCAATGCCAGATTGATCCTGGAAGAGTTTGCAGACAATCCATTCCTTGCCAAATTCTATGAAAATCCCTCCCAGTATGCTTTTCCGGTTGAATTGTTTTTCATGGCTGAGCGCTACAAACAGCAAAAAGAGCTGGTGAACCAACAGGATCTTTTTCAGACCATCACCATCTCAGATTATCTTTTCACCAAATGTCTTTTGTTTGCCAAGGTCAACCTGCCTGATGATGAATTCAGGCTATACCAAAGGCTCTTTGAGATCATACACCAGCAATTGACGCAGCCTGATTTATTGATCTACCTGCATTCTCCGGTGAACAAATTGCAGGAAAACATTCGGAAAAGGAATCGCCCATATGAGCAGAAGATTCCCAACGATTACTTGTACAACATACAGGAAACCTATACCCATTATATCCGTCAACACAATATGAAGACGTTGTACATCGATGTCACGCATGCCGATTTCCTGGAAAATGAAAGTCATCTGACTACCGTATTGGAGGCCCTCAACAAGGATTACAGTGATGGCCAACATTTTCTGACACTTTCCTGAGGTATTGGCCTTAATTGCCGAACTTTGGCTGGATGCGAAAAATCTTCCAACACAGGAGTTTAACAGCCTTTCATCATCCTGAATTCAGGTACTATATCATAGCCCGTTTTTTTTTCATCATGGTATTGACCATGCAGGCAACCCTCATCAGCTGGGAAGTTTTTGCCATCACAAAAGACCCCTTCAGCATAGGATTGATTGGACTGGTAGAG
>RFVQ01000050.1 GCA_009922495.1 Chitinophagia bacterium | reverse complement strand
ATATTAAAAACCTCAAACAGAACAATACTGCAAAAGCGGGCGATCTTTTGTTGCTCACGAAAAAAATCGGGGTGGGGATCCTTACGACTGCAGAAAAGAAAGGCATCTTAAAAGAAGAAAACAAAACCTTGGCAGCCGAACAGATGATGCAGCTGAACAAAGTGGGTGAAACAATCGGTCGTATCCCTGCGGTTCATGCCATGACAGATGTTACCGGCTTTGGATTGTTGGGCCATCTCATTGAAATGGCGGAAGGAAGTGGATTAACCGCCGATCTGCATTTTTCAAAAGTTCCCTTGATTACGAATGAGCTGGAAAATTATGTAACAGCGGGTTCGGTTCCGGGTGGTACCAACAGGAACCTGGACAGCTATGGCCATAAAGTTGAATTCACGGATACCAGCCACCTGCATTTACAAAAAAGCATTTTGGCGGATCCTCAAACAAGCGGTGGGTTGTTGATAGCCGTATCAAAAGATGGCTATGAAGAGGTTTGTTCCGTATTGAAGGAGGCTGGTCTGTCTGATCATACAACGGTGATCGGAGAGATGCACGACAGTGCTTCTTTTGCCGTAAGGGTTGTTTAGTCTTGGATCATTGCGTCTATTGCCGCAGCCAGTATTCGGTCTTTGTCAGTAACAATATTACCAGCATCGTGGGTGGACAGCCTGATCTCAACTTTGTTCCAGGTATTGGTCCAGGTAGGGTGATGGTCCATCTTTTCTGCGACCAGCGCAACCCTTGTCATAAAAGCAAAAGCTTCATTGAAGTCTTTGAAAGCAAAGCTGGCGCAAAGTGAATTGTTCTCTTCTTTCCACATGGTTTATCGTTGTAGGTTGTCTTTTGATTTGATGCGGTCGTGTGGTACTTCTGTTACCAATTGTACACCCGTGATGGTTCTGATTTTTTGTTGGAGATGATTGAAATCTTCTTCGTTGTTAAAAGAATCGCGGATCAGCCAAATAAAATCCAGGTGTTGCAATTCAGGCAACAAAAACTCTCCATCATGTTTGTTGCTGTACAAAAAATGTTCAATCGCGGTTACCGGATCGATGTATTCATATACGGTGAAAGAATAAGAACGCTTGTTCTTTTCCATTCCGATCTGCAGATCTGCTGATGTATGAAAATCAATCTGCATGGTCTTCTCGATATGCCAGCAGAAATGATAGTTTTTCAAAGTGCAAGCGATGCCCAGTATGCGGGTTCCTTCAAAGAAACCTTCCGACATGAGCTCATCATCCAGCTTGAGTTTCATCAGAATTCAATTGTAAAATTGAGTTCTTTGTCGCCTCTGTTTACCACCGCTGTTGTTTTGTCGCCTTTCTTGAACTTGGACAAAGCCTGCATATAGGCTTCAACAGAAGAGGTCTTGTGTTCTCCCAATTGTTTCACAATATCTCCTGCCAGTATGCCTGCTTTTTTGGCGGGACGATTATCAGAAACCCCGTCTACACGAACGCCGTTGCCTGGATATGAATAATCGGGCATGATACCCATGGAAACACTGAAGCGGGCGGAAGTAGTGGTTTGTTGTTCTCTGGTTTTGGTAAACACCAGTTTCTGTGAAGTTTTGTCGTTTTCGATCAATTGCTGGATGAAACGAATGATCTGCACCATGCCTGTATAATTGATCTTGTCTGCATCATCCGACGGTTTGTGGTAATCGGTATGGAGTCCGGTAAAAAAGAATAGAACGGGAATATCCTTTCTGTAAAAGGAGGTATGGTCACTGGGGCCAGAGCCGCTGGAGTCATACCGAAGGGTAAATGTTTTTTTCTTGATGCCATCTATCATGGTCTTCCAATTGGGAGAAGTACCATAACCACCAACCGTAATGGTTTTGGTGCTGTCGTTCATTCTTCCCACCATGTCCATGTTGATCATGTAGTTGACAGAATTCAGGGAGATGGTTGGGTTTTCGACAAAAAATTTGGAACCATTTAATCCCAGTTCTTCTGCTGAAAATGCAATGAAGAGATAGTTGTATTGTTTGGCTTTGCTTTTCTTCATCAAGAAAGCAAGTTCAATCATGGATGCGGTTCCGCTGGCATTGTCATCAGCACCATTGTGGATGGCGGGCTCTCCGGTTCTGATCATGGAATTTCCGTCTTCTCCATAACCCAGATGGTCAAAGTGTGCGCCAATAACAATCGTAAGAGCTGCGCCATTGTCAATATACCCAACAACATTCCTTGCTTGTCTCATTTTTGGGGTAACTGAAACAGAAAAGTCGATCGAATAAGAAGAGGATAAGTCTGAAAAATAACGCGTCCTTCCTTTTTCAGTAAGATAAATGGCTGCGATGGGCAGGGGTTCAGAACGGTCTTTGGTATCAAATTTTATTTTATCCTCTCCGGAAACGCTGTTGAAAAAAATTACCGATGGAGCTCCCTTTGAAGCGGCTGTTTTTGTTTTTTCCAGCAACAGGTTGTTGAGATCAAAATGAGGATTGTTCTTGTTTTCTTCAAAGGATTCTGCCAGGTCGATCATCCAGGGCTGACCCTTTTCGTTTAGGGTTGGTGATATTTCTGCTTTGGCTGATCCCTTGGGTGAATTGGATAGGGGGAAAAAATCAAAACCCGAAGCAAGTGGTTTTCCGTTCACAAGAAAACGGGAAGCGGGATCGATCATTTTCCCATCGTTGATGGAAAAGAATTGAAAATAGGCATTGTTGTCTCCTTTGGGGACGAGTCCGATTTCGGTGAATTTTGATGCAATGAAATTGGCTGCTGCCAGTTCTCCGGGATCTCCAGCTCTTCTTCCTTTGAGTTCATCAGAAGCGAGATAAGAAACCTGTTGTTGCAGGTAACCGGCGATATTTTTATCTGATTTGGAAATTTTTTGAGCTGAAACAAAAGGCGATAAAAGCAATAGGGCACATAAGATCCTGTACATGGAGCAAATTTTAGGCAAATCTACTACAGTTGTCCCTTTTTACTGTTTTCGTAAATCCCCATGTTGTTTTGCTTGTACCTTTGCTATCCACATATTTTGAGCAGAAATCCACATATTGCCCTTTTTGGAAACCCCAATAGCGGAAAAAGTTCGTTGTTCAACCAACTAACGGGTTTGCGTCAGAAAGTTGGAAATTTTCCTGGAGTTACCGTTGAGAAGAAAATGGGGAGTTTTAATCTTCAGGGGGAGGAATGTGAGATCCTGGACCTGCCCGGAACCTATAGTTTGTATCCCCGTCGGAACGATGAATGGGTATCCTACCTGCAAATCATGGGAGTTGGGGAAAAGGAAAAGATAGACCTGGCAGTGGTGGTGGCGGATGCCAGCAACCTTAGGAGGAATCTTTTATACGTATCGCAGGTAATTGATTTGAAAATACCGGTGGTGGTTGCATTAACAATGGTTGATCTTGCCAAAAAAAGAGGGATCACGGTAGATGTGGATTGTCTTTCCAGGGAAATGCAGGTTCCGATCGTGGCGGTGAATGCCAGAACAGGGAAGGGTGTTGATCAATTGAAATCAGCCATTGCCCAGGTTTTGAACAAGGGTAATGTGGGTGCTGATTTCTTTCCTATACAGGAATTAGCAGAGAATGCTATTGCAGAAGTAAAAGACCTGTTTCCGGGTATGAGCAACTATGCCGCTGTTCATCACCTGATCAACCATGAATCTTTTGCATTGGATCATGCGGTACAGGAGAAAATAGAAAACATAGAAAGAAAATACCAATTCAATCATACCAAGGTTCAGGCAGAAGACATCCAGTTGCGCTACAAGAAGATTCGCAGCATCATGCAAAGAGCAGTGGAGGAAGAAAGTATTGAGAAGAAGAAATTGTTTTCAGAAAAACTGGATAATTTCTTTCTTCATAGGACCTATGGTTATTTGATCATGGGAGTGGTATTGTTTTTGTTGTTCCAGAGTGTATTCTGGATCGCTGAATATCCTATGGAAGCCATTGAGTATGGTGTTGGGTGGATGGGTACCTGGTTGGGTAATATTTTACCAGAAGGATGGCTGGCAGACCTGATGATCAATGGTGTTTTGGCTGGATTGGGAGGTATAGTGGTTTTTGTTCCACAGATCATGATCCTTTTTGGTTTAATAACCCTATTGGAAGATTCTGGATACATGGCCCGTATTAGTTTCTTATCAGACAGGATCATGAGAAGAGTGGGGTTGAATGGTAAAAGCGTGATGCCGATGATTGGAGGTTTTGCCTGCGCTGTTCCCGCCATCATGAGTGCCAGAAATATTGAGAACAAAAAAGAAAGGTTGTTGACCATTATGGTAACACCTTTTATGAGTTGTAGTGCTAGGCTTCCTGTATTTACCATTCTCGCTTCTTTGATCGTTCCCAATAAAAATATTCTGGGTATACTCAGTTTACAGGGATTGGTATTGATGGGATTGTATGTTTTAGGGATTGTAGTGGCCATGTTGGTTTCATATGTGATGAACTTGTTCATCCAAATCAAAGAAAAAAGCTTTTTTATTCTGGAGTTGCCGGTATACCGTCAACCCAGGTGGAAAAACATCTTGATTACCATGGTGGAGAAAGCAAAAGTTTTCGTTTTTGATGCAGGTAAAGTGATCATGGTAATCTCACTTATTTTATGGCTATTGAGTTCTTATGGTCCTGAAGGTAAATCCGCCAAGATTGAAAATTCTTATGCGGGTGTAATGGGCAAAGCCATTGAACCCGTGATCAAACCCATTGGTTATGACTGGAAGATTGGTATTGCATTGATTACCTCTTTTGCTGCCAGGGAAGTATTTGTAGGAACCATGGCTACTTTGTACAGTGTTGGAGAAAATGCAGATGAAAACAGTGAGACACTCAGGAAAAAGATGCAAACAGCCAAAAGAGAAGATGGTACCCCAGTATATACAACAGCTACAGGATATTCACTTTTGATCTTTTATCTGCTCGCCATGCAATGCATGAGTACATTGGCTGTAGTGAAAAAAGAAACAGGATCTTGGAAATGGCCCCTGATCCAATTGTTGTATATGACAGGATTGGCTTATCTACTCAGTTTCCTCGCTTATCAAATACTCAGTTGATTATTCCCGAAGAATGAAGGAATTCCTCTAATTTCTCTGGTCCCTGGAAATGGTGACAAAGAATACCGATTTCTTCTGCTGCCTTTATATTTCTCAAATTATCATCAATAAACAAGGTTTGTTCCGGAATCAATTGAAAACGGTTCAATATAATCTCGTAGATATCCCTGAAGGGTTTTCGGGTCTTTTCTTCTCCGGAAACGATCCTTCCATCAAACCAATGTAGAAAATCAAAAATTTCCAGTGCCCTTGGAAATGTTTCAGCACTCCAGTTGGTCAGTGCATAAATCTTATAAGAAGGATCCTGACGCAGTTTCCTGAACAGTTCTACGGTCCCTTGAATAGGACCTCCCAACATTTCATCCCAGCGGCTGTAATAAGCTTCTATCCATTCCTTGTAGGCAGGGTATTGGTCTATGAGTATTCGATTGGCTTCTTCTATCGTTCTTCCTCCATCTTGTTCTTCATTCCAGTCAAGCGTACAGATATGCTGTAGAAACCAGTCTCTTTTCTCATTATCCTCAATAATTTTCCTGTACATACGATCGGGTTGCCAATCGATCAAAACTCCGCCGAGATCAAAAATGATGCTGTTGATTTGTTTCATGTTGGGTGTGAATTACGCTTGTAGTATTTGTATTTATTTCTTTATTTATAAAATTACCTATTACTATTAGGAATGTGAATATGTGAAAAAGTATTTTCTTTTCATGGTTATTAACGTTATTCCACCATTATCCACGTAATTCCACATTTTATTTTACGAGAAAAATGACTTTCATCGCTGGATTTTATGATTCTTATCAACCTTTGTGGATTTTACCAGCTTATTTTTTTAACACCCATAAAAATCAAAATCCCCTGTGGATAATCATTTGAAAAAATGTTCTAAAAAATAAAAAACAGAGTCTCTTCTGAATTGCGTTGAAATAACCAATGGAAAATCCACAAAAAAAAGGGTGAAAAAGACGGAAAATCCACAGCATTTCAGGGTTATCCACAGTTTGTTAATAACCCGATTTTACCCTATTTTTGCCCCCTCTCATAATATTATATATATGTCAATTATTCAGAAAATCAGGGACAGGGCAGCCGTGTTGCTTACAGCAATGATCGCGATCAGTTTGATTGGGTTTTTGGTGCAGGATGCCTTTATTGGGAAAAGCGGTAATCTCTTTGGTGGCCAGCCTACATCAGCCGGATCCATCAATGGTAATGATATCGATCTGATGGAGTTCAACCAGAAGGTTAACCTTGTGGAGCAGAATTATCGTTCTCAGGGAATGCAGACCAATGAAATGATGACCCAAACCATTGTTGAGAATGTTTGGAACGCCTATGTACAAGAAGAGATCATTCGCGCTGCTGCCAAGAAGTTGGGATTGCAGGTAACATCCAAAGAATTGGGTGCTGTACTTTTCTCTGAAGAAGCCCCACAGGAATTCAAGCAAATGTTCACCGACAGGAATACTGGAGCCTACGATGTTAATGCAGCCAAATCTTGGTTGAACAACCTTAAAAAGAACAGCAAACCGGAAGATGCACAAAACATCAACGATCAATTGATCAAACCCATTGAGATCAACCTGCTTACCCAAAAATACACCTCTTTGTTTGCGCAGGGTTCTTATGTGCCCAAATGGATGCTCGAGAAAATGAATGCTGACAATGCCTCTTTTGCATCCATTTCATTTGCTTCTGTACCTTATACCACTATTGCAGACAGCACCATCAAGGTAACCGATGGAGAAATTGAAGAATATGTCAACCAACACAAGGATGACTTCAAGCAGGAGCATGTTAAAAGCATTGCTTTTGTTTCTTTCAGTGCAACCCCAACAGTGGCGGATTCACAAAAAGTATACAACCAGTTGTTGTCATTGAAACAACCGTTTGTAGAAACAGCTGATGCAAAAGGATTTGTAACCAGAAACAATACACAGCTTCCCTTTTACGATGGATTTGCCCTCAAATCAAAAATTCAGATCTCCGAAAAAGAGGCCATCTTTTCTCTTCCCAACGGAGCTGTATATGGTCCCTATCTTGATGCGGGTAGTTTGGTGTTGGCCAAGAAGCTTGAAACAAAGAACCTTCCTGATTCTGTAAAGTGCAGGCATATCTTGGTGGGAACCATTGATCCCCAGACCAACCAGATGGTCCGCACAGACAGTGCAGCCAAAAAAAGAATCGACTCAGTATTCAGTGTAATCAACAGCGGTGGAAACTTTGGTTCATTGGCGCTTGCGGTTAGTGATGACCAGGGAAGCAAAAACAATGGCGGTGAATACACCTTCACTTCAATGGATGTGAACCTTGCCAAAGAATTTGCTGATTTTATTTTCAACAAGAAGGTTGGCAGCAGAGAGATTGTAAAAACCTCTTTCGGATACCATATCATTGAAGTGTTGAGCCAGAAAAATTTTGAAGAGGCATACAAGGTTGCCTATCTCTCAAAACCCATTATTGCCAGCGAAGAAACCGATGTTGCTGCTTCTACAGCGGCTACCCAGTTTGTTGCACAGGCAAAGGATGCAAAATCTTTTGATGAAGCGGTTTCTAAAATGAAACTCACAAAGAACAACGCCGATAATATCAAAGAACTGGATTACAATGCAGGTTCGCTGGGCTCAAGGGCGCTCGTAAAATGGGCTTTTGAAAACAAGATCGGAACCGTATCAGAACCCTTTGACCTGAAAGACCAATATGTTGTAGCGATCGTTACAGGAGAACTTCAGGAAGGGGTACAGCCCGCCTCCGTAGCCAGGGTTTTGGTTGAGCCTACCATCAGGAACAGAAAGAAAGCGGAAGCGATGGCCCAAAAGGCTGGAAAAGAGAAAAACCTCGACAAACTCGCTTCCTTGTTGGGTGGAATCACTGGAAGGGCCGATACAGTCAGGTTCGCTGATCCTTTTGTTCCCAACCTGGGTTCAGAAACAAAGGTTATCGGTGCAGCGTTTAATAAAAAGAACTTGTCTAATACATCAGAAGCAATTGATGGGCAGAACGGTGTCTACTTTATCACCGTCAACCAGGTTGGTGCCTTGCCTTCAGCCGCTGTTGATCTGGAAGGTCAAAGGAAGGCGCTTCAGAGCCAAATGAAGCAATACGCTGGTTACAGCACAATGGAGTCTCTTAAAAAGTCAACAAAAATCGTTGACAAAAGAAGAGAAGCCGGATATTAAGACGCTGCTCATGAGAAAACAAACGCACAGCCACCTCTAAAGGGTGGCTGTTGCTTTTTCTATAATTTTGTACCCATGGAAGAGTTGAAGAACAAGGTGGCGGCCAGCGGGTTGATTACCCTGGATCTGGAAAAATTTTATCCCGCAGCAGAAGCCAGAATAGTTGACCTGAAGGACTTTCTTTTCATGGAAATGCTGTTGAAAGAAAAGGAGTTCAGGGAAACATTGGACAAGCACGATTGGTCACAATACAAAGAAAAGACAGTAGCTGTTTTTTGTTCCACCGATGCCATCATTCCCTTGTGGGCATATATGTTGGTTGCCGCCAAACTATCCCCCGTTGCCAGAAAAATTTTTTCCGGTGACCCCTCATCCTGTTTCAGGGAAGAATTTCTGCAAAACATAAGAGAAGGAATCAACCCAACCTCCTTTGAGGACAAGCGTGTTGTGATCAAGGGTTGTGGAGACAAGCCCATTCCTGATTATGCTTATCTGGAAGCATCAAAAATTTTACTCCCCGTAGTGAAGTCTTTGATGTATGGCGAACCCTGCAGTACGGTTCCTGTTTTCAAGAAGAAATAGTACGAAAATATTCTCTTGCTTGTTCCAGGTCTTCTGGCGTATCGATACCCAAGCTGCTGCTGCTGGTTTCAATCATTCTGATGCTGACATTGTTTTCCAGATAACGAAGTTGTTCCAACATTTCTGTTTGTTCCAATATGCCTGCCGGCCAACTGGTGAATTCAAGCAACGCCTGTTTGCGATAAGCATAGACACCAATATGTCTGAAAACAAAAGATTCGGTAAGCAGGTTTCTTTTGAAGGGGATCAACGAGCGACTGAAATAAAGCGCATCCCCCAATTTGTTGCAAACAACCTTTACTTGATTGGGATTGCCAGCATCATCACCATTACTAAATTTTTTCATCAAGGAAGCCACCCTCACTTTTTCATCTTTAAAGCAATCCACCAAAGCGGCTAGCGGTTCTTTCCTCACAAAGGGTTCATCTCCCTGAATATTGACCACCACATCTACTTCCAGGTCTTCAATGGCTTCGGCGATCCGATCACTTCCGCTGCTATGTTCCCGTTGGCTCCTTTTGACAGAACCACCACAGGAAATGATTTCTTCAGCGATCACTTCACTATCGGTCACCACCAAAACCTGATCAAACAACCCAGTTGCCACAGCATTTTCATATACCATTCGAATGATGGTTTTACCACCGATGGTTTCCATCAGCTTGCCCGGAAAACGGGTAGCAGCATAGCGGGCTGGAATGACAGCAATGGTTTTCATCACTTTAGTTTTTGGAAGGGTCTTTTCAGCAGCGCACCAAAATGCTCATCTTTTTCATTGGGATAATACTGATCCAATCCATATTTCAGTTGAGAGGGCTCCAACTTCATGAAGGTTCCCAACAAACGGTCCCATATGGAAAACACAGCACCATAGTTGCTGTCTGTATACGGTTGTTTCCAGTGGTGGTGCACCTTGTGCATGTTGGGGGATACCAGTATCCAACTCAACCCCTTGTCCAACCAGGCTGGGAGACTGATATTGGCATGTGTGAATCCTGTGATGAAAACGAGTGCGGTTTGATAGAGCAATACCGCGAACATGGGCGCACCCGAAAACAAAACACCCAAATAAAAAAACAAGCCGCGCCAAACCGACTCCAAAGGGTGGTGTCGCAGACCGGTGGTCACATCCACGTTGTTATCGGCGTGGTGGATCAGGTGGAAACGCCAGAAAAGCGGAACCTGGTGTTCTACAAAATGACAAAGCCATCCCGCAAAAAAATCCAGCACTAGACAGGTAAGGATAATGGTCCCCACCGTACCAGAACCGGCCCAATGGATCAGACCAAAATGGTTCTGGCTGGTCCATCCGGCAATAAATACAATACCCCCGGCCAGCAGGGTATGGATCACAAAATGAATCGCGGTGAAAGCGAGATTGGTTGCCGCATGACGGCCCTTGCTTTTTTTATAATGGGTCTGCAGGAGAGGAACCAGGTGTTCTATCATCCAGAGCAGGACCATGCCCGCGACGAAAAAGCCCGCTCTTTCGAGGGGCCTTTTTTCAAGATCGCTGAAATAGGAGATCAACGCATCCATATCAAAAATTTTATTAGTTCGACATCAGGGGCATGGCCAGCATCAGCAGGTCTTCTGTTTCATCCTGCTCAACTGGCTTGATCAGCCCCGCTTTTGTAGGAGTTGACAACTCAAGGGTAACCTCTTCGCTATCGGTACCAGAAAGCATTTCAATGAGGAAGCGCGCGTTGAAGGAGATGATGATGTCTTCACCATCATACTGACAAGACATGCGCTCGTTTCCTTCGAAGCTGAAATCAACATCCTGTGCGGTGAGTTGCAGTTCGCTGCCGGAAATATTGAGGGTAACCAGGTTGGTGCTCTTGTTGGAGAAAATGCTTACGCGGCGGAGCGCAGCTTGAAAATCCTGGCGACCGATGGTCATTTTGTATGGATTTTCAGCAGGGATCACCACTTTATAATCCGGGAAGCGCGCATCGAGGAGGCGACATGAAAGCTGCACGGTTCCGTGGTTGACAAAGAGGTGATTGTTGTTGTAGGATACAGAGATCTCATCATCGTTGTCTGGCAAGGATGATTTGAGGAGGTTGAGGGGTTTTTTCGGAACGATGAAAGAGTCTGTCCTGGGACATTTCACGTCTTTCATTTTGTAGCGCACCAGGCGATGGGCATCGGTTGCAACAGTGGTGACACCTCCCTTCTCCAGTTCAAAATAGACGCCGGTCATGGCGGGACGAAGGTCGTCGCTGCTGACAGCGTAAATGGTTTTGTTGATGGCGGTGAGCAGCTGGTGGCTGGTCATGATGAAGGCAGAGGTCTCGTCGGCCGGTGGCTCCTTGGGGAAGTTGTCGGGGTTCTCTCCCATCACCTTGTACTTACCATTGTCGCTCGTGATTTCAATACCGAAGTTTTTATCGATATCAAAAGTAAGCGGTTGGTTAGGAAGGTTTTTCAACGAATCCATCAGGATCTTCGCGGGGATACAAACCCTTCCGCTGTCCTTTGCCTCAATGTCAAGGTGGATCTTCATGACCGTTTCCAGGTCGGTTGCCACCACCGTCAGTTTGTTGGATTCTATTTCAAAAAGAAAATCTTCGAGAATGGGAAGAACGTTGTTGGATCCGATCACACCATTGATCTGCTGGAGCTGCTTGAGCAGTGCTGATGAAGACACAATGAATTTCATATGCTACAAATTTGTACGTAAGCAAATATACCCTCAGAATGGCGAAGAAAGGGTTTGTTTTTTTTGACATTTTCGGTAAAAAACAGTGCAAATATGTTGAAAACCGTACCAGCATGAAAGCTTAATCATTAATTTGCTGATGATGGATGAAAGGCAGTACAAGAGACGGGTGCTCACACCCGAACAGGCACATGTGAAGATCCGCCACTATTGCGCCTTTCAGGAGAGAACACACCAGGAGGTGAAACAGAAGTTGGCGGGATATGGATTGTCCTGGTCCGTTGCCAACGAACTGGTTTCTAAACTCATCGAAGAGGGCTTTCTCAACGAAGAAAGATTTGCCCGTGCTTTTGCCGGCGGCAGGTTCAGGATGAAGGGATGGGGAAAAAGAAAGATAACCATCGAGTTGAAGAAAAGAGGCATTTCCGATTATAGCATAAGGGCCGCCCTCCGCGAGGAAATTCCAGTGGAAGCCTATGAGCAAACTGTGTCAAAGATCCTGCTCAAAAAATGGGCATCTTTGAAGGGACCGGGCAACACCGAATATGTGAAACAGGCCAAAACAAGACAATACTTGCTATCGCGGGGTTTTGAAAATGATATCATCAACAAGGCAATGAAAAACTTTTTGAATGGAAAAGCTGAGCATCACAACGATACAGACTGATCTGCATTGGGAGAACAGGGAGGCCAACCTGAACATGTTTACCGAAAAGATCAGGAGCATAGAGGGAAATACCCATGTGGTGGTATTGCCGGAAATGTTTGCCACCGGCTTCACCATGAAACCTGAGCAATACGCAGAGACCATGGAAGGAACAGCGGTTTCCTGGATGCGGATGATGGCAAAGGAAAAAAACATCATCCTGGCCGGAAGTCTTAGCATCAAGGAGGGTGAAGAATTCTTCAACCGATTCATCTGGATGTTGCCCAACGGTCAACAGGGACAATACGACAAAAGACATTGTTTTACGCTGGGTGGTGAGGACGAGCATTATTCCCCCGGCAGCAAAAGGGTCATCGCTTCGGTGGGAGGCTGGCGCATCAACCTGCAGATCTGTTATGACCTGCGTTTTCCTGTTTGGGCCAGGCAACAAACACAACCCGATCCTGAGCAAGAACCTTCACCCGAATATGATCTGATCATCAACGTGGCCAACTGGCCCGAAAAAAGGAGCCATCATTGGAAAACATTGCTGCAGGCGCGTGCAATCGAAAACCAATCCTATGTGGTGGGGGTGAACCGGGTGGGACTGGATGGAAATGGTTTGAACCATTCAGGTGACAGCATGGTCATCGATCCCTTTGGTGAGATTCTTTATCATTGTTCAGCCAAAGAGGAGATCAACACAGCAGTTCTTGAAAAAAGCAAGCTGGAAGAGATCAGAGGCAAGTTTGGATTTTGGAAAGACGGAGACCCCTTTATGATCATTTCTTAAACGCATTCCATCCCTGCGCAGTAATATCGAATGTATTACCTCCTTTGGTCTTGATCTTGGCCCCTTGTTCTGCTTCGGTTACATAGCCGATCACACTGATCTGTTCGTTGAGGGTTAGCTTTTCGTAGTCATCCTGTTTGATGGTGAAAAGCAATTCATAGTCCTCTCCCCCACTGAGCGCGCAGGCTGTAGGATCGATCTCAAATTTATAAGCCGCTTTGCGCGAGTCTTCTGAGATGGGAAGCTTTTCTTCATAGACCACACAACCCACACCGCTTTTCTCGCAGATATGCAACAACTCCGAACTGAGTCCGTCGCTGATGTCCATCATCGAAGTGGGCAGAATGTTTTTTTCTGCCAAAAACGAATGGATGTCTTTTCTGGCTTTGGGTTTGAGCAATCGACCAATCACGTAGGACTCATTCTCGAGATCGGGTTGGATCTGCGGACTTTCTAAAAATATTTTTTTCTCTCTTTCCAAAAAAAGCAAACCGATATAGGCACCCCCCAGATCTCCTGAAACGCAGATCAGATCACCTTTTTGGGCGGTTGATCTTTGCACGAGTTGATCAGCGGTAACTTCACCGAGTGCCGTAACAGAAATGATGAATCCCTTTTGCGATGCGGAAGTATCTCCTCCCACCAGGTCAACTCCATGTTCCTCACAGGCGATGTAAACCCCTTCGTAAAATTCTTCAAGTGCTTCCACGCTCATCTTACTGCTGACTCCGATGCTCATCGTGATCTGCGTGGGCATGGCGTTCATC
>RFVQ01000049.1 GCA_009922495.1 Chitinophagia bacterium | reverse complement strand
ACTGCCCCTTTTACGTCCAACGCATAGCGCGGATTGTGTACCCCAATACCGATATTTCCTCCTTCCTTCAATACCAACCGTGGCCCTTTACCCTGCTCCTGTATGGAGATGCCAGGAATATCATTCTCGTTTAAACTGATAAACCACTCTGGCTCTCTTTTCTGCATGTTCCGAAAGAAAGAAATCAGACGATTAGAATTCCCTATGGGCGAAATCCTAAATCCCTGATCCGCACCTCTGGCAATACCGTCATCCACAATATTGATCGATGATTCGATCAGGTCTGCGAAATGTTGTTCAGTTGGTGCATTTCCTTTCTTAAAATAATTTTTCAGGCTTTGCCTGTTTAACAGGGCCATACAATTAAAGTTTTAACGTGAAACTATAAATAGAGGGTTTAGGTTTTTCTTTCTCGGGGATCAGATCCTTGACCTTTTCCTCTTCTGCTTGTGGCGTTAGCCCTCCCCCGATTACCAGATTGGATCCAATAATCATATCTTCAAAATGTGTTGGCTCTGGTTCCGTATATTCCGCCTCTTGCATAATCTCAATATGATTTCCTGCCAAAGGAACAATAACCGTCCATGGACGGGTACAAATAATCTCGTCATTAAGATTATTGGTCTGTGCTGTATCCTCAATATGGTATTTACCCTGATCATCAACTGTCAGGTGGACCAGTGAAAAACCTGTTATGTAGGATATGTATGGACGGCTTTGTAAATACATGTACACGTCTGAACGCCTCAATGTGCGAATGGTCATAGCCATTTTCGGATCTTCATAAAACCATGGGCATAAGTAATGCAGTAAATCTTTGTGCAGTTGCTTTAAAATAGCACCAGTCTCTTTAGATTTCAGAACAACTTTACATTTTACCCATACAAATTCGAAAAGTGGATTGCGTACGGTGATCTTGGCAAAAGGACTGCTTACTTTTCTTAAATATTCCTCCATGGCCTTTATCTCGCCAAAATTTAATTTAGGCTGAAAAAAGACTTCTGTATTGTAAATCTTGGGCATTGCAGCAATTACCACTTCGCCTGGAGCAACAAATGACTCATGACCAAAATGTCCAAACGCACGCACATAAGCAAGTTGATCAAACTCCCTCAATAACATTTTTTCCATATCCCATGTGGTTATGGCCCTTTGTTTATGACGCAGATATTCACTTATACGGGAAATAAATTCCCCCTCCGTTTCTTTGGCTCTACCACCCGAAGTGGGCAATGGCTGTATAACAGACAAAATACCATCTATGTTATCGGCTACAGCTTCGGCGGAAAAAGCCTCCAATGAAATCGGATGGTTTTCCTCTCCTTCTGGTGGAAACTGATAAACCGCACTGGCCGCAGACAAATAGATACGCTTGAGCCTGCTTACCAACTCGGCTTTCTGTGATACACCTGCCCTTAACCAGATCTTTCCTGATGGCAATGAGATATGTTCTTTTGAAGCATCCGGCGGAATCTCAATGCTTATGATCCCGGAGTTGATCAATCCATTGGTTTCATCAAATAGTAAATACTGGCCTTTTAATGGCATCCATTCATTCTTAGAAAGGTAATGCCATTTCACTTCAGCGCCTTCCCCATAAGTCCATTTATCATTGGGCACCAACTCCCATAGCATATTCAGGAGTTCATTCGCATTGAGGTCTTCAAAACCCAGATATATAGACCCTTCCAACTCAAAATAAGGAACTAGCCGAGAACCAGTAGGCGTTGAATTTTCGTAAACAGGATGACTACCAAAGGGGTGAATATGAATAAAGGTATTATCGTCTTGCTTATTGTTCTCAATAGCACGGCGACCATTAAAGATCAGTTGAGATTGCGCATGATAATTGATGAAGAAATTCTGCGCAAGCGGTGAAAATGGTTCATTGGGGGCTTGGATATGCAAATGACCTGCCGATCTGGCTGTTTTCAAATCGGTCGCCTGGGAAACCGTTGCATTGTACACAGAAGAATACACTTCATATCCAAACCCGACTTCCGGAGAATCCAATTCGAATTTTAAAAAACCAGTTTCCAATCTGGGGGTATACTCCTGAAGATCTTCCAGCGTAAGCGTTGCATTGGGTTGAATTTTGAGCAGAGACAAATCAATGTCTTTGATCACTCTTGAGGTATGAACAGGTCCGTTTGCATCATCATAGTCGAATAACCGATAACGTTGTACTCGATCATCTTTGGATGGATAGAAACCAAAGTCGGTTAACGCCCTTACACTGAAAGTAAAGTTTTCATTGCCCATTGGATATGGATAAGCGGCATAATATCCCCCCAATCCCTGATCGCCAGTAGGCAGCGAGAAATAATCCCAACCTGCATCCAACCGGGTAAGCTGCTTGCAAAACAATTCCTCATTTCCTATGAGTAAATAAGATTCTTTGCGAGGGCTGGCCCCGAATAATTCAAAAGGTGCTGTATCATCCACAGCTCCGCTATTGGTCAATAAATGAAATTGCTTCAAGGCCTCCACTTCAACATCTATCGTAATTTGATCTAGATCCAGGAAATAGAGGTGTGAATAGGGGTGATAAGTATTACTGCCCTTCAACAGAATACGGATAGCCGGTTGTTGTACATTCCAACCTTGCGCATGAATATCCTCATTGTAGGGGACCATGGCGGGCATGGATTTTGATAAAATCATCCGCATGGAGAACTGACGCAAGCTCCAATCCTCAGGAGGCACCATATCAACCTGTGAAAAAGGAAGCCAACCTTCTTCTGCAGTAAATTCCGGGAAAACAGATTGAGAGAAAACGGCATAAAAGGCTTCATCTGGTTTGATCTCACGCTTTGCTGCAATATCCATTAACACCGTGGTGAGATAATGAAAACTCTGTTCAGTAAATTGAAATGTAAGCAAGATCTCCCGATAGCCAGCCTGCAATTTCAATGCATTGGAAACAATGGCAAATCCTATTTTCCCTTCCTCCATTGTTTTTTCTTCGTCCAGAAAAAAACGTTGCTCTTCACCCAAGGTAGCAATGGAATGTCTATCCGAAAATTCCGGATCAATCTGCTTTTGATAGATACCAGAGACCAACTGATAGCGGGAATTCTGATCGATTAACGGGTTCCTGGAAACAAAGAGCGTATGTATGGAAGACAATCGTGCATGATTCAGCAATACATCTCTTTCTGAAATATAAATCCTATCATTCCCCTGCTCATTTTGACCGGCAAGAATTCGACTTCCTTTTGGCAATAACAACTCCTTGATATCGGGACTTATGTCAAATACACAATACATTCTGTCAGAAATCTGTGGTCTTTTTTTCTGACCTAATATTTTGTGTAAATAAAACTCGAGCTGCCGTTCCGGAATGGCATTGAGGTCTTGCTGAGCGTATTTATAGAGATCTAAAAAAGTCAGGATCAGTCCAATATGGGGTTGATGGTCTGATTGATGATGCAAGGATTGTTGCAAAATTGTTCTAGCCCTAACCATGAGTGTAGACATGGTTTTATATACTGGCTTATAGATCAGCAGCAGTTGTTTCAGCGCGAGACTTAATGCATCTTTACCAGAGGAATTACCCAGAATGTTTTCTGGAACAATGCTCTTGGATAAATTCCAAATAGCAAGGAATGGAGACTCATCAAATTCAAATAATGCTTTGTTCTTTTCATCTACCGTTCCGGCATAAATTGCTTTTAATCGGTTCAGTGCATCCTGCCCGGTAAACTCAATTGCAGCAGTCAATTCATTCTCAATAGCTGAAGCTTCTTTGTTTTTATTGTATCGGGAAGAAATACTATACCATTCATTCATGCGTTGCAACAACAACAGGATGGTCCTGTAAAATTGTTGGATGATCTGCTGCTTTTCACCGAGAACATTTTGATTCTCGAAAGATATCATCGCATTAACGCGCTGTTTTTCTAGCTGGCTTAAAGGGAAATTATCAATTTCTGCTAATAAAAATATTTCATCTGATACAAAGAACTCATACCAATTGCCATCTGGTTTGTTTTGAAGATTATAGTATTGGATCTTCTTAGACAATCGGTTGATAAAAGTCAACAGGTCACTGTACTGCCGTTCATCTGGCAGAAAATGGCGAGGATTAAGCGCTTTATTGGAAAGCGCTAGGTTCAAATTGTTGGTATCGGAAACGTTTCCTCTCATGTTAAATATGGGTGCCTTCTAGAATATAATAAGGAAATACGATATTGTCACGAACATTATTAGCCTGCACTTCAAAATGGATCTTAAACTGAACAAGTCCATCAGCTATTTTTGTATCGTCAATATCGATTTCATGAACAATGATCCGAGGCTCATAAAGCCTGATATCGATTTTCATTTGCTCGGCCAGGTATCGTAAATTATTTGTTGCGCCAGCATCGTAAATATTCTCATGAAGGAAGCTGCCATAATCTAAGCGCATCAATCGTTCCCCTCTACGGGTTGATAAATAAATATGCAGGCTTTGGCGGATGTCTTCCAGTTCAGATACCAGTTCAACAGATCCCAGTTCCTTATTAAAGATTGGAGGGAATGACCATCCTCTGCCTAAAAATGATTTACCATTTTGCATCATCCGCCAATTTTAACATTAGGAATACCCATGGATATTTCACCTCCATGAGCCATTTTGTCTTTTGCCCTGGCTGCTGGCTTACCACCAAACTTTACTTTTTGTGAACCCTTTTGAATGGTGTTGGGCATCGGGATGGGCACCGGGCCAAAAGGGGTAGCAATCCGGTTTAAACACAAGGTCATATCCCCCTGAATAGCCGGTTTAAGGCACATCACTTTCACCTTGGGGCTGCAAGGGAAAAAAATGGGTATGGTTAAGTGTGTACCTGCGGCATCAGGAGAATTGCATTTATGCATGGACAATAAACTGGCAACTGGATTTCCCATTGAATTGAGTTTAGTTGATGTTAACCATTGAACCTTTAATATTTACCGTGGCAGTAGATTTAATGTCGGCGCCGCCATTGGCTTTCATCGTTAATTTCGCACTGGCCTTGGCAGAAACACCTTTTCCGCTTAATACGATATCCCCACCTGAAGCTGAAGTGGTAACGCCTTTAGTAGCTGTGATTTTAATCTTATCCTTGCTATCGATCGTAATACTTTTCTTACTGCTGATTGTTATCCCCTTATCGCTGGTCACCATTGAATTCCCGTTCTTATCGGTAATGCTGATCCCTTTCTTTTTATCTGAAATAACGATACTGTGTCCACCAGGAGTTACAATGGTAATAACCTTGTCCTTGTCATCAAACTTCAGATTCAGTTTCGCTTTGGTAAGGATAGATTTAACGCTATTGTCTTTGGTGATGGTTTCTTTAGCTTTCGTTTTACTATTGTACAAACAACCCAGCACAACCGGATACCGGGGATCTTCATTTAGAAATCCTACGATCACGGGGGTATTGAGTTCAGGAATAAAAAAGCTTCCCGCTTGATTGGTGGTATAAAATTGGGAAAGTATGCACCACAAACCGTTACCCGAACCTTTTAAAGAAGGAATATTGACCTGGATCCTATTCTTTTTAGAGGGATCTCCATCAATTTTCTTGACAATGCCGATATGCAATCCTTTTATTGTACTGATCCAGGAATTATTTTCTTCCAACAATTCTGGTTCCTGATCATTGCCTGGCAAACCAAAGCCAGCGGTAGTGGAGAACACCCCATCTTCCAAAATATGCCGTACCGATGTAACCAAAGTATCTCCATTGAAGCGGGCACCAAAACCGGCAAGGGTGATGACTGAACCCAATTTAACCTTATTGATTCCTCTGAAGGTTATGAATCCACGTACTCTTTTCAATCTGGATTCTATCAATGCAGCATTGGCCAGATCTTTCACTTCGGTGGTTACATCTATGGGTGTTTTTGTATTCAAGGTATAGGTGGTAGGACTGGCTGTTTTCCCAATGGTTCTTCCAGCCAGGTTACCGGGTTTAGAGAGGTTTGCGGGTTCTGCACCTTTTTGTTTTACATCTGTCTCTTTAAAGAAATCCCATGCCAATGCTTCTAAACCCTGAAGCTGTGAGGATGAATCCACTTCCCCCTGAAAACTGGTGGTATCTTTTCCGTAGGTAATCGTGGCAACACTGGTTCCGGAAACAGCAGGAACTTTTATGGTGACTGCATTATCTGCATTGATAACGATCATACCATTTGCTTTTGCCCTGCGGAGCATAAAGTCCCAATCCGTTATATCGTATTGGGTAAGAAAAGCATGTTTGGTAGTAGTAGCCGTTATCGTTTTCGAAAGTCCGGCAGCAGAGGCTAAGGTGGTCATTACCTCACTGTCCTTTTTATTTTCGTAGATCTCAGATTTTCTGGCGATCGACATTTTGATTGCTTTATCGGCACATTCCAGTACCAAAACACTTCTGGTTCTCAAGCGCTCATATCCTGCTCTTGCTTCGATACGGTGCTTTACGATGATGCCCTTGAATACGATTGCATTGGATTGTTTGAATCCCAATGAAATCTCTACCTCTTTGCCCGGTTCGAAATCGGAAAGTTCACTTTCTTGGAATGTATTCAAATGAATATCCCCTCCTACTATTGACAGTGATGCCCGTGTAATTTTATTGATCTCACCCCAAACATCCACCTTCATCACCGTCAAATCACTTTTCAATTCCTTTTTATTCACTTTTATTGTGTAGGAAACCGGATCAGACGTTGTAGTTAAAGGAGTAAGTTTTGAAGTTGCCATAGATAATTATTTTTCAATAGGCGGAAATTCCAATACTGTTCCCGGAGTTAATCTTCTGAAGGAAGCCAGTCCGTTGAATTCAGCGATGCGAATAAACAATTGGGAGTCCTCATAAAACTCCTGGCAAAGAGAAACCAAACTGTCCCCTTCTTTAATGGTTGGGATACGGGTGATATCCGGACTTTGGTTATTGGCAGATTCGGAACTGGTATCGAAATGTTCTGTTAGGGTTAATCCAATCTTTGCACGCAATGGATTACCATCTTTATCAAAAAGTGTATAATCTACTGAAAGTGAGTCAACTTTCCCTTTAAAGATGATACCCCCCCATTGAACCGAAACATATGGAGTGGCATGCGTTCCACTGATCTTATCAACCGTTATTTTTCGTAAATCTTTGACCGCCTTTGCTATGGTTCTTACGGATGCATTTTGTTTAACTGCACCCGTTGTATCGATGATAAAATCAAAGCTTACAGATTCTTTTGCTTTGGAAAGTGTTTGCGGATTCGTTGGGTTGCCAATGGCTGATTTGGCTTCTTCATTGTTTTCAGGACCCTTTTTATCATTGACGACATAGCCAGCCTTCAGTTCCGCTGGGTTTAGTTGTAATACAAAACTTCCAATAGGGTCTTTTGTGACTCCATTTTTAAAGGTTTTGAACCCTTTTATACTCAAAGAGCTCAGCCCTCCACTCATATCATTCTATTTTTTTGCAGCTTCTCCATTACTTCTAATACACAATCTTCAACCAGTTGACGGCGAAGATCATACGTAATTCTGCCTACCACTCCAGATCCTGAAGCAGGGGCTGATGTTTTTTCATCTCCATCCGATTTTGAAGTCTTGTTTCCTTTTCCGGCAGTTTGGGCTTTCGCTTGTACTATTAATTCTTTTATTTCTACAGGCATATTGTTCTGTTTTAAACAAATGATTTAATACCGGCGTATACGAACTCTATGGATTCAATGGCGATGGCAGATTTATCGGCAACGAACTCGCTGATCTGCCATTTTACCGGAAAAGCATCATAAAATTCCCAAGTATGAATAGGGATTGACTTAGGATTTTCGTTTCCTTTAGGATCGGGGCCCATCAGCATAACAGAAATTACTTTACGGGTAATTTTATTATCCTTAAAGTTCATGGTTTCCATGCACCAGGTGGTTAATGCCGAGCCCATAGGAGAGATCCCCCTCTTTAGAATCAAATTAGAGTGCTTTGAACCTTTGGGCAAATGATGAACGGTTGCATTATTACCGCCATCTTTAAAGTCTTCAACCTCCAGCTCAAAAGACATTCCGCCAACCTCCGAGAACATAGAGTCTGCCTCTGCCTTAAAACCATCAATAAACACATGGAAATTAAAAGACGGGGTAGCAGTAATCACTTTACTGATTCCCGACTTTGACTTTTTGGATGCAGAGGAACTACCCCCTGAACTTTTTCCTGCTTTTTTTGATGAGTTTCTTGCCACATCATTAATCTTCAAAAAATAAAAAAAAGGAGCAGCGTAAGAACACCTGCTCCTTATGCAATACGACTAAGATTACGCTGCAGCGACAGTAAGACCCTCGTGAACGAAGACGATAGTTTCAATCGCAGGTTCGCTACTTTGAGAGTTCATATCGGTTGAGGTAACTTGTTTAGGCCATGCATTGGTAAGGGTCCAGGTCATCTTGGCATTTCCGTCCTCATCCATCAGACGAACTACCACGGTAAGACGCTTGTAGGTATTAAGACTGATTTCTTTGATCCAATCATAGAAACGATTGTCTTTGGTAAATACCCCTTTCTTCATGGTGATATCACCATATTTCTTAAGACCAGGCATCTTGATAGTAGAATGATTCTTACTATTGCCATGACGATATTCGATCACATCGGTATCGATATCTAAACCAGACACTTCCTGAAAAGCAATGTCTGTTTGATCTCCAATGTCAACAGAAAAATAAAATTTCGGTAAGGGCCAAAATTGATCTTGGTTTTCACCTGTACCTGCGGTAGGAGCTGCCATAATCTATATACGTTGTAGTGTTAATTAATAAAATCTAATACGGTTCTTAGGATTTTTGCTGTTGTTGTTCGAATGTGATCACAATGAATTCTGCAGGTCTTGTGATGGCCACTTTGATAGACATACGCAAGATTCCATCGAGAATATCATTAGGGGTCATCGTAACTCCCAATCCAATGTTCACTTCGAATGCATCTTCCGGAGACAATCCAGCGAGCAATCCAGACTGCCACTGATTGGCCAGGAAGTTGTTAACGGTAGCACGAAGCGTTGACCAAGTAGTATCATTATTCGGTTCGAATACAAATCCTTCTGCTGCACTCTTGATGCTTTGCTCAAGGAAGGTCATGGTTCGACGAACACTTACATATCTCCAGTCCTGGCTATTGCCATCCAAGGTACGAGCGCCCCAGACCAGTACGCCACGTCCAGGAAAACTTCTAATGGCATTGATGGCTTTACCATTCAATGGAAGGTTCAATTCTTCCTGGTTATCGCTGGTAATTAAAATAGCGGGTGAAACAACAGAACCAAGGCTGACATTTGCAGGAGCTTTGGCAACATTGATTGATGCATCCACCATGGTAAATACCCCTGCCATGCCTGGACTTGGAGGCAATATGTTCAGGAAGTCTACCATGTCTTTAAGAATACCATTCAACTTAGGGCTGATAGTTTTTAACGTAGCCTGTAAGGAAGTGATATCATTAGCGGTAGTAGCAGTAACGATCTTGGCGATTTCAGCTTTGATGGCTTCTGCTCTCGCCTGATTGATAACGCCTGCTTCTAAATCTCCGTTTACATCTTTTGACAATAATTCTACCAATGCATCCTTGTTCTCGATGTTGGTGAAATCTACTTCATTCGTTGCTACAATAGTTGTTTTAACGAATGGATAATAGGCAGCACCCCATTGAAGAAAATTCGAACCAATACCTTCGCGGAAACGGTTTGCCACATCAGATTCGTCGAATGTTCTCGCCTTGTTGCCGCTGTAGACATCGAGGATCGCAAAACGATTCTTCATTTCGTGACCACAATGCAAGAGCATAGCCTGTTGAAGAGAGAAACATTCTTCTTCACTCAACAAGATCGCTTCAGGGATCACTATCAACGTTGGCTCCATCTCCTTTAACAAAGTAGGCAAGCCGGATTCCGTTGCCAGGTCGTTAAAGTCTTTGGCGTTCACTCCGTTAGTGTAATCACCAACAGAAACAACATAACAATCACTACCCCCGTTGGCAAAAAAGAAACGCATTGCGCTATGCAGTATAAAGTGAGATGAAGGATTCACATCCAACTTGTACCCTACTGCACTTGCATCTTCTGCCAAAGTGAATTTGGTTTTTGGCGCACCCCCAAAAAACTGTTCGAATTCGGCGAACGATGAAATTCTTGTTGGTACGTTTTTGATTGACTTGGTTCCTCTTTGAGCCTTTTGGGTATACCCAATGAAAGCAGGAACTGCAGTAGCTACCGGAACTACGGACGAGGCGAAGGCGCTTTTTTCTTCTATGTAAACGCCAGGGGTTGCTAGAACTGTTGCCATTGTATATGTGTTATAGTTTTACAAATATTTCTGTGACAAAACCATTGATGGTTTCATCATATTTTACCCCATCCGGTTTGGGATAAGGCAATGTTTTCCGATAATCAAATGGTGTTCCGTTACCCTTCTCACGTTTCACAATCAACGGATTGTTCCATAGGTTTTTCATAGCTATCTCCTGCTCAGAGGTACACTCAAAAGCAGGTTCACCGTTCTTTAATTGGATTAAATTAGGTGAACCGAATGTAACAATTTTGTGCATATTATCACTTTCTTCCACAATAAATTTTGAAAAAATATCCATTAAATCTTTGGTACCATAAAATATGTACCGGAGTTTGACCTTCCGGGCCCCAAAACGGATATAATATTGATACGGTTTACCCCCCTCCCCCCATAAGGGTTTAGCTGGTTGATGGCGTACCCGTAAGACGCCATTTAGGCCATCCTTCCCGGTTTTCATGAAATGTTGGGCCTGGATTGTACTTCCTTCGTGCAAGGACTCACCATGAGCCTCGGAAGTGTCAAAAAGCATCATACCCGATGAAACAAACGGCATGTCAGTAAACTGAAGAAAAAATGGATTGTTGTTCCTGAACGTAAAATTAAAAATCTGTTCCTGCTGGAAGATCGGATTAGAAAAGTCGTGATGCATGTCAAGAGCCAGTTCTATACCATTCTCCAGATTCCGGTATTTGAACCGAAAATTACGGAGCTTCTCCAGCGTTTCTGCTGTAGGCTGAAAACTAAAATCAGGACACCATCCATTCACATAGTAATCATGGAGCACAAAGAACCGCAAGGACAGTCCATATTGGGTAATGTTTCTATATGATTGTTTGATCCCTTCCATCCATTATTCAACTCCGCTGATCATCGTCTTTTTTTCTACGCAATAACGCTTCTTCCAACCCAAGAGCCGCTAAATTTTCTAACAATTTTTTTCTGGCTGCACCCAGGTCCTCGCCAGACATGATCTTACCTACATCCTGCTTGATCATTTGTTGATGGAATGGCAACATCTTCACCTTGTATACCACTGAAGGAATATACTTGGCCCCGATCAAACTCCATAGGTTGTTTAAATCCTGGATCGACTGATTGTAAAATTCTAACGCTACCTTGTCTATAGAAGGCGGTAATTCAGGGGAGTTCGATCTATCGAACAAAGGTTTGCCCTGAAAAAATTCTACAACCAATGATATATATCGAAGCGCCTCCATATAATTTGGCTCGGGGAAATTGGCCGCAATAACCACATAAATATTAATGAACATGGGAGGTGCCATCCCAGCATTTGCCTGAAAGCTCGTGTTCTTGAGTAATTTCTCTTCTTCAATATTCTGAACAAAAACACAAACCTTATTTTCAATCTGCATCAAAGCCCCTCCGTTAATATCCATTATATTGGAGGCTATGACCATATCATCTGCTAAACCCAGTTCATTGCGAATAAACTCATTCAACTGACTTACAAAGGCAGAAACAACCTGATGAATCATAGCATATTAGAATAACTAACCCAATAATGACGACTTAATTGCACCTACCATCCAACGGACGGAATATATCGAACCGAGCATCACTGCAATGCCTGCCAAATATTTTTTTACAGTAAAAAAAGGAGGAGCCTCTCCTTGTTGAAAACCAATGCGGACAAACAACAAGAAAAGAAAAGACAGCATACAAGCTGCCAATAATGCTCCGAAAAACCACTTTATCTCTGCGAAAAACTTTGACATAGCCGAAAGCCGTATCGAGTAAATATAAAACAATAATAGCATAAACATGCTATAACCAGCATTAGGCATAACCGTAACAGACATTGATCAATCATTATTTTATAAGAATATGATTATTAAGCTTTTACGAAATTTTTAGGCGGTAGGATTCGGGGAGACTTCATGATTCCCGTATGTTCAGTTTCTTTTTCATCCATACTGGCATGAAACTATAATTTATTAGGAAGCACAGGATTTTGATGTAAATTTTGGTTCTCTTTTTTTAACGTGGGTAAAGAGCAAGTTTCATGAGAATAATTTTGACCTTACTGGCAATGATAGCCTTTGGCTTTTGTTCAGGGCAAACAGGAAAAATAGACAGCCTAAAGACTCCCAAAGAACTGGTAGCGGATAATGGCGTACTAACCGTAAAATTTGATCTGACCCGGGGAGGCGCTATTTCATGGATTTCAAAATCTGGCTCTAAACTCAGTCTGGTGAATATTGCCGATGAAGGTCGCTATATCCAACAGTCATATTATGCTGGCAAAAGTCTTGATCGAAAAAGGGATGGGCAATCACCCAGTTGGTCTCCTTGGGCATGGAACCCCATACAGGTAGGAGATGCATTTCGCAACAGGGCCCGTATCCTTGATTATAAAGCATCAAAAGACACCTTGTATGTGAAATGTATTCCCATGCAATGGGACATGAATAACAAGCCCGCAGAGGCAGAAATGGAACAATGGACATTTTTAGATGGCAATATTTTAAAAATTCGCAATCGACTAACCTGTCACCGTACCGATCAGATCTATGGAGACAGTTTGGTTCGCAACCAGGAATTACCGGCGGTTTATCCTATTTCTGCCTTGAAAAACCTCTACATGTATGAGGGGGATAGCCCTTTTTCAAATAGTCCAGTTAAAAAATTGGATGTCAAAAACCTGTCCACTGGATTTTGGGGCAGGTATGAACAGGTGACTGAAAATTGGATGGCTTTTGTAGATGATACCCGTTTTGGGATGGCAGTGTACAATCCCATTTGCACAATGTTTTTGGCAGGGATGGCTGGCGTTCCCGATAAGGATGCAAACGATGCCTCCACCTCCTACATTGCTCCCATTAGAAATGAGATCCTATATAAAAACTCAGTGTACGAGTATGAATATTATATCTTGATCGGCGATTTAGATGCAGTGCGGAAACAGATTTATGCAATAAAGAATAAACTGTAGACCCCTACACCAACAATGACTCAAAATCGATTTCTGAAAAGTATATACGAATAAGCTGATGGAATGATAACCATGAGTATAACCAAGGTCATAAAAATTCCAAAAGTTAATTGGCCTTCAAAGATCAAACCGGATAAAAACTGAAGGCTTCCGCCGATCATCCAAACCTTTCCCGCCAGTTGGTGGGTTGCATTCCAGTTCTCTTCATTTTCCAATGTCCAGGGCAACCGAAATCCTGCAAAATAATTTTGTTTGATATTTCTCATGTAAGCCCCAAAGCCCGCCAAGAAAAGCCCTAGAAGCGGAAACAGCAATTGACTGATTTTGACCCCTTCGTGTGCAGTTGAATAGATGATCACAAGACTTAATGCAGAAAGAAAAGCGACGAGATAAAGGGCCATTTTTGTGTACAGACCTTCATCTGCTTTGGCCACTCTTTTAGGGTCGATTGATTTCAAATTGATCAGTAAAAAATAGCAAAACAAACTGGTCAATCCCAAGATC
>RFVQ01000048.1 GCA_009922495.1 Chitinophagia bacterium | reverse complement strand
AATGGAAGACCCTGTAGTACGAATGGGATCGATCAGCAACCAGTTTCGGTTTCGCAGCACACGGTGTGTAGCCGATGAAATGAATTTTCCAGTGGGAGCATTCAGGAGTTTCTTGAGTTCTATGATTTGTCCTGAAGAAAAACCAAAGGGACTAAAAACATGGTGCATGACCGAATCCAGGGGGACCTGTTTTTGCAGGAGGTTGACAGGTATTGCGATGGAATCTCCCTGTTGTTGGAAAAGTTTTTTTCGAAGCTTTTCCATTTCGTTTTCATATACCTGTTCTACTTCTTCCATCCGGTGTGCATTCTCCAGTATATTTTGGCGAACGGCTGGAAAAACTTTTTCGATCATTGGGAGGATCTCCAAACGGAAAAAATTTCGGGTATACTTTGCGGAAAGGTTAGAGCTATCTTCCACCCATTTCAATTGATGGCGCATGGCATAGGCCGCTAGACTATCCTGTGAGAAGGAAAGCAGGGGCCTTACCCGATGACCATTTTTTTCCTTCATGCCCCTCAAGCCAGCGATGCCTGTTCCCCTGAAAAAATTCATGGCCACGGTCTCCACCTGGTCGTCTGCATGATGGGCTGTAAGCAACCACTTGTTGTGCGCGGTATCATCTTGCAACACTTCCTCAAACCATGTATAGCGCAGTTCTCTGGCAGCTTCCTGAACACCGGCTCCCATTTCTTTCATGGCTGACACTGTATCAAATCTTTTGATCTTGACAGGCATACCCCATTCCTCAGCGAGTGACCTGACCCCATGTTTTTGAGAAGATGCCCCAATACCACAGAATCCATTCCTCCGCTGCAGGCCAAAAAAAGCTTGTCACCCTTTTTCCAGAGCGATGCTGCTTTTGCCTGAAAAAGGCTGGAAACTTCTTCAACAGATTTCATGGTTGATCTATCCATCATAGGTCATCCTCCTTTATCAAGACCAATGCTCCCTTTAGTTCTCTTAAGTCGTTGTGGGCGGCAAGACGCTGACAAAATTGGATGCCTTCTTCGTAGACAGCGATGGCTTCATCGATCCTTCCCGCTTTTTCTAATAATTTACCCAAATGATAATAGGTTCCGGTATGATGGGGATCATCCGCCAACAGTGACCGCATCACTTCTTCTGCCTGGCTTTCATTGCCTACCTTTAGGTATTCCATGGCCAAGGCATGTCTGCTGAACATGTCTTCCGGATATTTTTCAATGAAATCCTTCAGCTGGGCAATGCGATCCATCCGTAAAATGATTTTAACTTTGAAGGCAAAAATAGAGCTAAGGGGCAACAATTTGATGTAAATTCGTATCGTAATGAAGAAGATCGAACTGGAAATCATTGCACTCTCCCATTCCATCACCCAAAGCAATTCCTATGCGGTTGTGCTGGGTGAGGTAAATGGACTGAGAAGGCTGCCCATTGTCATTGGCGGATTCGAGGCCCAGGCCATTGCCGTTGCCCTCGAAAAAATGAAACCTACCCGTCCCCTTACCCATGACCTGATGAAGAACTTCATGCTGGCTTTCAACACTGAACTGCACGAGGTGATCATCTCTGACCTACAGGAAGGAATATTCTATTCCAAACTGCTCTGCAGTTCTGAAACAGATACAGTGGAGATTGACTCCAGGACTTCTGATGCACTGGCATTGGCCGTGAGATTTGGTTGTCCTATTTATATCTACGAAAACATCTTTGACATCGCAGGTGTTGAAAATCCAGATCAACCCGCTATTGTGGAAAAACCTCAGGCCACACCGGTTTCCAGCAACCAAGACCTGAAAAACATGCCACTCGAAGATTTGAACATATTGCTCAACGAAGTGCTGGAGCAGGAAGATTATATCAGGGCGATCGCCATACGCGACGAAATCAACCGCAGGAAAAAAGGCTGAGATGGTCGTATTTCCCAATGCCAAGATCAACCTGGGTTTGCGAGTGGTAGCCAAGCGTTCAGATGGGTACCACGATCTTGATACTGTTTTCTACCCAATACCCCTCACGGATATCCTGGAACTGATCACAAACAAGGAATCCAACCAACCCGAATTTTCTTTTGCCAGCTCCGGCTTGGCCATTCCCGGCGGAACAGATCAAAATCTTTGTTACAAAGCATACCAACTTTTAAAAAAGGATCACCCTGGTCTTCCTTCGATCAAAGTGCATCTGCACAAACAGATTCCGATGGGTGCGGGCCTCGGAGGCGGCTCTTCCGATGGGGCTTTCATGCTGACCCTGCTTAACGAGCAATATGAATTGCAATTGAGCAATGAACAATTGAAAGAATATGCCTTGCAACTGGGCAGTGATTGTCCCTTTTTCATCAACAACCAACCCTGCGCAGCAACCGGAAGAGGTGAGATCATGAAGAACATCGAAATTTCACTCAAAGGCTACCACCTTGTACTGGTATGCCCGGGCATCCATGTGAGCACAAAAGAAGCTTTTCAGAACATTGTTCCCCATGTAGCCAATCCCACCTGCGAAGAAGCAGTCATGCAACCCTTGACTGAATGGAAGAACACCCTCATCAATGATTTTGAAACTCCTGTTTTCAGTTTGTATCCCGCCATCGGTCAAATCAAAAAAAAGTTATACGAAAATGGAGCAGCCTACGCATCCATGACCGGAACGGGTTCTACTGTTTATGGCATTTTTGACCAAGCACCCACGCTTGACAATATTTTCCCTTCGCATTATCAAATCATCCATAATTTCGTTTCATGAACGGAGCCTCACAAAAGGGAATGTATTTTCTACAGCAGAATTTGGATCTGCTGAATCACTAGCTGGCTTTTCCCTTGCCGCTTTGTTTTCATTTCCGTTTCTTATCTCTCAAAAATTTACGATCATGTCTCCCCAAGATTATATTTCGCTCGAAGAGCGATATGGTGCCCATAATTATCATCCCTTGCCGGTTGTTCTTTCCAAAGGATCAGGAGCGGTAGTCTGGGATGTAGAGGGTAAATCCTATTTTGACTTTCTCAGTGGTTACTCAGCAGTCAACCAGGGTCATTGTCATCCCCGTATCATCAAAGCACTGACAGATCAGGCGGCCATCCTAAGCCTCACTTCAAGAGCTTTCTACAATGATAAGCTTGGTGCATTTGAGCAGTACATTACAGCACTGCTGGGCTATGACAAGGTCTTGCCCATGAATTCCGGGGCAGAAGCAGTGGAGACCGCCATCAAACTGGCGCGTCGCTGGGGCTATGAACAGAAAAAAGTTGAACCCAACAAAGCCAAGATCATTGTTTGTGAGGGTAATTTTCATGGTCGCACCAGCACCATCATTTCCTTCAGCTCCGACCCTTCTTCCTACCATGGGTTCGGCCCCTACATGCCAGGATTTGAAGCCATCCCCTACAATGATCTGCCAGCATTGACTGAGAAGTTGAAAGATCCCCATGTGGTGGGATTTCTCTTTGAACCCATACAAGGTGAAGCCGGGATCATTCTTCCGGATGACGGATATTTAAAAACAGTCAGCGATCTCTGTACAACACATCGGGTTTTGATGATGGCAGATGAAATTCAATCTGGCCTGGGACGCACCGGAAAGCTGATCTGTTGCGACCATGAAAATGTCAAACCCGACATTTTGATCCTGGGCAAGGCCCTGAGTGGGGGTACCTTTCCCATCAGCACAGTGTTGGCCAATGATGAGATCATGCTTTGCATCAGACCCGGTGAACATGGTTCCACCTTTGGTGGAAGCCCGCTTGCCAGTGTGGTTGCCATGGAATCACTCAAGGTTTTGGTAGAGGAAAAGATGGCAGAAAATGCCATTGAAATGGGCCTGCTTTTCAGAGCGGGCTTGCAGCAGATCCATTCTCCTTTGATCAGGGAGATAAGGGGAAAGGGATTGATGAATGCCATTGAGATTGACCATCCGGATCCTGATGCTGCCTGGAAGATCTGCGAGCAGTTCATGGCCAATGGACTCCTGGCCAAGCCTACGCATGGCGACAAAATAAGGCTTACGCCCCCCTTGGTCATCAACCGTGAACAGATCGAAGCATCTATCAAGATCATTCACCAGGTGCTCAATCGCTTTCAGGCATAGCCAAAAAGGCAGGAAAACCGTAAATTTGCGACTCAAACAAGCTGTATGGGTGAAGAAAGATCATTGCATTTTTTGGAAGAAATCGTGGAAGCAGACCTTGCCAGCGGCAAGCACCCATCCATCCATACCCGTTTTCCACCGGAACCCAATGGCTACCTGCACATCGGGCATGCCAAGAGCATCTGCCTGAATTTTGGCATGGCCGACAAATATGGCGGCAAGACCAACCTGCGTTTTGATGATACCAATCCCGTTACAGAAGAAACTGAATATGTAGAGTCGATCAAGGCCGACGTGCGCTGGCTGGGCTTTGACTGGGAAGAGGAACATTATGCATCGGATTATTTCGACCAATTGTATGCATTTGCGCTAACCCTGATCAAAAAGGGCTTGGCTTATGTGGATGACCTGAGTGCTGAAGAAATTGCCGCCACCAAGGGAACTCCTACCGAACCCGGTAAGGCAAGTCCCTTCAGGGATCGCAGCATCGAAGAGAACCTGAGCTTGTTCACTGCCATGAAGGAAGGCAAATATGACGACGGTGAAAAAGTATTGAGAGCCAAGATCGATCTCGCATCTCCCAACATGCACATGAGGGACCCCATCATGTACCGCATCAAGAAAACCCATCACCACAGGACAGGCGACAAATGGTGCATCTATCCGATGTATGATTTTGCTCACGGACAATCAGACTCTATTGAAAACATCACCCATTCCATCTGTACCCTTGAGTTTGAGGTTCACAAACCGCTCTACAACTGGTATATCGAACAACTGGAAATATTCCCCTCCCAGCAATTTGAATTTGCTCGCCTCAACCTGACCTATACGGTCATGAGCAAAAGAAAACTGTTGCAGTTGGTCAACGAGGGCTTTGTAGACGGATGGGACGATCCCCGAATGCCCACGATCTCCGGTTTGAGAAGAAGGGGTTATACGCCTGCATCGATTCGTAATTTCTGCGACAGGATCGGTATCCAGCGAAGAGAAAACATCATCGACGTGGGATTGCTGGAGTTTTTTGTTAGGGAAGACCTGAACAAAACCGCATTGCGCAGGATGGTGGTACTGGATCCCATCAAGTTGATCATCCACAATTATCCCGCCGGACAAACGGAGATCTTGAAAGGCGAAAACAATCCGGAGATGGAGGACAATGGCGGATACCGCGACCTTCATTTTGGTCGGGAGTTGTGGATCGAATCAGAGGACTTCATGGAAGAGGCCGCCAAAAAATGGTTCCGCCTGGCACCGGGCATGAAGGTTCGATTGAAGAGTGCTTATATCGTAGAATGCACGGGATTCCAAAAAGATGAAACCGGAAAAGTGACGGAAGTGCATTGTAATTATATCCCCGAAAGCAAGAGTGGTTCAGATACTTCCGGCATCAATGTGAAAGGTACAATACATTGGATATCAGTTGATAAAGCAGAGGAAGCTGAAGTAAGACTATACGACAGATTGTTCCAGGTAGAGAACCCTTCCCAAGAAGAAGGCGATTTCAAAACCTATATCAATCCCCATAGTTTGGAGATCATTTCCGCTGCCAAGATTGAACCCGCCCTGAAGGACGCAAAGCAAGGGGAACATTTTCAATTTATCCGCAAGGGGTATTTCAGCCTGGACGACAAACTCAGTACTGGAGGTAAAATGGTTTTCAACAGGACTGTTACCCTGAAAGACACTTGGACCAAAGAGGTTAAAAAGGGTTAATCCCTTATACCGCTGTCTTCTTTTTGGGGCCAGATTCTGGTAAAAAGGCCATGACAAAGATGATGATTGCAGACAGTAGCATCAGGTAAAGTCCGATTTGTTTATCAGGACAATACCCGCGGTAACAGGACCCAAAGAGCAGAAAATTCTTGATCGCATAGGCCACACAAAGTCCCCCTGCCAGAAAAGCCGTTCTCTTCAACCATAGTATCCTTAGAAAAGAACAGAGACTGGTGATCCCTCCAAAAACAAGGAGCAGTTTACCCGGTTTTCCATAGATATTCTTTTCCGAAAAGAAACCATTGAAGGTTTTGTCCAAGTCGGCATGATAGGTCCATGGCAAAAAGCATGCAACCAGCAACAAAATAAAAGCCGCAAGACTGATCCATTTTGAGTAGCGTACCATATCAAAAAAAAGCGAAGGCTTTATCCTTCGCTTTGAGGTCCCGAGCGGATTCGAACCGCTGTAGAAGCTTTTGCAGAGCTCTGCCTAGCCACTCGGCCACAGGACCAGAACGCTGCAAATTTAGTACTTTTGGTCTTATGAACCGAATCGAAACTTCAGAATTGATCATCAACAATCGTGGTGCTGTTTATCATGTGGATCTCAGGCCTGAAGAATTGGCAGATACTATCATTACCGTTGGCGATCCCTTCAGGGTGGAGAAGGTGAGCCAATATTTTGACAGCATCGAACACCGTTCTCATCACAGAGAATTTATTACCCATACAGGATTTATCGGCAACAAAAGGATCAGCGTGGTCTCAACTGGAATCGGGCCGGACAACATTGACATTGTGATGAACGAGCTTGATGCATTGGCGAACATTGACTTTGAGAGCCGTACTGAAAAAAAGGAAAAAAAATCATTGAATATCATCCGCGTTGGAACATCCGGTTCTTTGCAGGCAGATGTTGCAGTGGATAGTTTTGTAGCCAGTACACATGCCATTGGATTGGATAATTTGATGCACTTCTACCCTTTTCGCAGCAACGAGGATGAGCAGGAAATTTTGAGAGCGTTCCGCACCCAGGTGCAGATCCTGCCCAATATGTCAGCTCCCTATGTTTTTGGAGCCAATCCCTTTTTATTGTCCAAGATCATAGATGGTTGCCATGCAGGAATCACCGTTACCTGTCCGGGTTTTTATGGCCCCCAAGGTCGCAATCTCCGCATGGGATTGTCGATGCCCCAACTGAATGAGCAGTTGACGGGGTTTCGTACCGGAACCTTCCGGATCCTGAATTTTGAGATGGAGACTGCTGCCATCTATGGAATGGGCAAGGTATTGGGACATCAATGTTTGTCGATGAGCGCCATTGTAGCCAACAGGATCGCCAGGCAGTTTTCAAATGATGCGGATGGGACGGTTGATCGGTTGATTCAACATGTATTGGGGAAACTCGCATAATGAATGAAGATGAAAATTGAATTTTATAAATACCAGGGAACCGGCAATGACTTTGTTGTATTGGACAACCGGAATGGTCAATACAATGGATTGGATGCTGCCCAGATTGAAAAGTTGTGCAACAGAAAGTTTGGCATTGGTTCAGATGGCTTGATGCTATTGGAATTGGAGGATGGATATGACTTTAAGATGGTTTATTACAATGCCGATGGAAAGCTGGGAAGCATGTGTGGCAATGGAGGCCGTTGTCTGGTAAGATTTGCCCATGACAGGGGGATCCATTCCGCGCATTACAGATTCATTGCGACAGATGGAGAGCATGAGGCTTATATCAAAGATGGACGCATTCATCTGAAGATGCAGGATGTGCATGCGGTGGAGAGCCGCGATCGGGTCAAAATACTCAATACAGGCTCACCACACTATGTGTCTTTTGTTGAGAATGTGGAAGGCTTGGATGTTTTGGGTGAAGGAAGAAATATCCGCTATGGTGCTGAATTCCAAGCAAAGGGCATCAATGTAAATTTTGTTTGTCCGCATGAAATTGGCATCAGGGTCAGGACCTACGAGCGGGGTGTTGAGAATGAAACATTGAGTTGCGGTACAGGTGTTACAGCAGCTGCCATTGCTCATTCCAGTGTTGATGGTCGGCAGGAATTGGCCATCAAGGTTGAGGGCGGCAGCTTGGCGGTATCCTTCAACAGGATCAATGAACAGCAGTATGAAGATATTTGGCTGATAGGTCCCGCTGAATTTGTTTTCAAAGGAGAGATCAATTGTTGACCACTAAATCTATTTCATGTTCAATCTAAGGGTATACGGCATTTTGATCACAGAAGACAACCAGGTATTGGTCAGTGATGAGTACATCAGGGGCAATTACTATACCAAGTTTCCGGGCGGCGGTTTGGAGTTTGGAGAAGGCACCCGGGATTGTTTGGCCCGTGAGTTCATGGAAGAGATGAATCTAAGGGTACGGGTTGGAGAGCATTTGTATACCACGGACTTCTTTCAAATGTCTGCCTTCAATCCTGACCACCAGATCATATCCATTTATTACAAGGTTTATCCATTGGAGGAAATAGCAGTCCCACTGCGCGACAGGCCCTTTGATTTTGATGAAAGGCAGATGGCCGTTTACCATGAAAAGAAGGAAACCGAAACCTTTCGGCTGATTCCCATGGAGGAGTTTAGCTCCGATGCAGTGACCTTGCCCATAGACAAGGTTGTTTCTGAGATTGTAAAATCCATGTAACCCAAACTGGTTCCCTCTGCTTCAAATATCAATATCTTTGTTTTATCGCCTTGTTTGTAAAACATATAACTATCTATAAATGAAGAATTTCAGCCTGAAAAAACTCCTTCCGCACCTGATCGCCATCCTCAGTTTTGTGATAGTGGCAGTGATCTTTTGTAAGCCCGCGCTGGAAGGCAAAGTATTGCAGCAATCGGATAACATACAATGGAAGGCCATGTATGAGGATCAACGTTTGGCAGAGGAAAAAACCGGAAAGCTCCCCTTGTGGACCAACGGCATGTTCAGTGGCATGCCTGGCTATCAGATTGCCATGCACTCGACCAACCCTATTTCCATCGGTTATGTATACCAAATTTTGACGCTTGGATTGCCCAAGCCTTTTTACTTCTTCACATTGGCATCCATCTGCTTTTACCTTTTAACGCTTTTCCTGAGGGTCAACCCTTATCTGGGGATCATAGGGGCACTCTCCTATGCATACGCCACCTATCATCCGATTTTGGTGGGTGCAGGACATGAGACCAAGATGATCGCCCTGGCTTATCTGCCTGCTTTCATTGGCTCCCTTATGCTGCTCTATGAAAAGAAGTACCTGTGGGGACTTACCCTGACAGCCCTCTTTGCAGCTTTGATGATCAGCGCCAATCACCCGCAGATCAGCTATTACGCGATCATCATCGCATTTTTCATGTCGATCGGATATGCTGTCTACTGGATCAAAGAGAAAGCCTTCAAACATATGTTCACAGCATTCGGACTGGCAGCCGTAGCTGCAATACTGGGTGTAATGTGTAACATCATTGTACTCGCCACCACTTACGAATATTCCAAAGAATCCATCCGTGGCGGCAGTGTATTGGCCGATGAAAAAAGCAACAACAACAAAACCGGACTCAACAAAGACTATGCCCTGAGCTATAGCTTTGGCATCAAAGAACCCCTGGTCATGATGTTCCCAAGGATATTTGGCGGCAGTACGGGGAACCTAGAAGTATCGGAAGAAAAATCAAAAGCGATCGAAGCCCTTCAACAGATGCCACAGGGATTGGGGCAACAATTGCAGGGATATCTGCAGTTTTACTGGGGAGGTATCAGCTCAGGCACTGCAGGGCCGCCCTATTCCGGTGCCATTATTTGTTTTCTTGCCTTACTGGGACTCAGCTTCATTCCCAACAAACACAAATGGTGGATCATTGCTACTACCATACTGGCGTTCATGATGAGCTGGGGAAGCTATTTTGAGGGCTTCAATGTGTTCTTGCTGGAAAACTTACCCTTCTATAACAAATTCAGGGCACCGAGCATGATCATGGTCATACCTACCTTTCTGTTTGCCCTGAGTGCCGTCATCGCAGCGCAGTACCTCCTTTTCTCCGGCGAGGGCAAAGCGCTCTTGAGCCGATACAAAAAAGGACTCTATGTAGTCGGCGCAGTTTTTGTCTTTGCTTTCCTGGTATATTTTAGCTCCGATTTCAAAAGTGCAAATGACCAGCAATTGCTGGACCAGGTGTCACAGATTAGCGATGCACAGCAAAGAGATGCCATCTTGCCATCGGTGAGAAACTTTACCAATGCGTTGCAAGAGGACAGGAAATCCCTTTTCTGGGGTGACCTATTGAGAAGCCTCCTCTTTGTGCTGATTGCAGCAGGAACCATATGGATGACCCTCTCACAAAAATTGAAAGCCACATGGGCATTGGCCATCATTGGTGTTGCAGGCATGATCGATCTTTTGTCCATCGATGCGAAATACCTGAACGAAGCCAATTACCAAGATACTGAAACATACGACCAGGTCTTCACTCCCTCACCCATCAACAATGCCATTGCAAAAGACACCGGCTATTACAGGGTTTTTGACTTGTCAAACGGTGTAGGTACCGCTTTTAATGGCAATGCCATCACCAGTGTCTATCACCATTCAATCGGAGGATACCATGCTGCTAAATTGAGCATCTATCAGGACCTCATAGAAAAACAACTCTACCGATTCCCCAACTGCATGCCGACGGTCAACATGCTCAATACCCGCTACATCATTTTTCAGGATCCTTCTAGTGGTCAGATGACCTACCAACAAAATCCGGATGCAGCAGGTGCCTGCTGGTTCGTAGACAGCATTCGTACAGAAAAAGATCCTTCCAAACTAATGAAAGCCTTGGATAGCCTTGACATTAAGCACCTGGCACTTGTGGAAGAGGATGTAAAACAAGCTGGAGCGGCCTCTTCCGGCGACAGCATCTGGATCGTCAACAACCTCAATGATGAAGTAAACTATCACGCTAAATCTACAACTGCCAGATTTGCGGTTTTCAGCGAGGTGTTTTACAAACATGGTTGGAAGGCCTATGTGGATGGCAAAGAAACTCCAATCCATAAAACAAATTATGTTCTAAGAGGGGCCATCATACCCGCCGGCGAGCATGACATAAAATTTGTTTTCAGACCGGACTCATATTATAAGAGCCAGCAGCTGGAAATGGTTGCCAGTGGCATCATTTGGCTGCTGCTTGCTTTCTCTGCATTTACCAGTTTCAAGGCAAGCCAGAAAAATGATTGAAAATAAATGCCAGGTTTCGGTAATTATCTGCTCATACAACAGGGCCAGGTATATCCAATGGGCATTGGAAAGCATGGATGGACAGTCCCTCGCGAAAGACAGATTCGAAGTCATTGTGGTCGACAATAACAGCACCGACAATACAGCGGATGTCTGTCGCGCTTTCATCGATCAACATCCAACCCTCGATCTTACCTATGCTACAGAAACAAACCAAGGATCATCTTTTGCCAGAAACCATGGTGCTTCCATAGCCAAAGGAGAAATATTGGTATTTATGGATGATGATGCCATTGCTGAACATCATTTCCTGGAGAGAATTCTTGCTTTTTTTGATCAGCATCCAGAAGCGGTGGGACTTGGCGGAAGGATCATTCCACGGTATATTCCTGAAGAGCCAAAATGGATGTCTCATTTTGTTTCCTCTTTGGTAGGGAATTTCGATTACAACAAAGAGGCGACGGTATTCAAGGATGGAAAATATCCCCTTGAATCCAATATGGCTGTAAGCAGCAAGGCATTTGCTTCGATTCAAGGCTTTAATACTGCCTTGCCAGGTGTTAAAGGCACCATCCGCATTGGTGGTGAAGGAAAAGATTTCTTTTATCGTTTGATGGAAAAAGGGGGAAAGATCTACTATGATCCTGGCGTCATCGTTGAACATGTGGTAGAAACCGAAAAACTGACAAGAGAATATATGTTCCGAGTAGCCTCCGGTATTGGTCGTGGTGAAAGGGTGAGAATAGCTCCTGAAGGAAATTGGGGACTGATCAAAAAAAACGGGGAGTATTTATTCAAGTTGGGAGCATCCATTGTATTGGGGCTCATATACCTGCTGCAGGGGCATCCCCAAAAAGCCATGCCGGTTATTCATTTCAGGATCGATGCGCTCAAGGGACTCAACGAGTAAGCATCAGAAACATTTGTAGAAATAGGGACGACCAGTCATCATTCTCATGGTTGCATAGGCAATCAGCTCGATCACATTGAAAGTAAATCCAGTCCATCGTTTGAGGAAGTTGGTTTTCATCCCCCTGGATAGACAAACCAACGCTTGTATTCCTCCCAACAAACCAAAAACAGGGATGGTCCATGTATAATTGGCCAAGTGAAACAACATCCAAAACAATCCCCATTTCTTTCTTACAAACAGCAAATTGGATACCATGAGTTGCAAACCCTTTATGTCATAGAGATTGCTGTAAGAACGATCATCGGTGTTGGTGGCATCTCCTATCGCCTCTCCCATCAGATGAGTGATCTTTGCGTTTCCAAAGATGCAGAGAGATCCCAATTTACCCAGACGATTGCACCACTCCACTTCTTCTCCGTACAAAAAGAAATCCGGATCCATCTTGCCTGCTTTATCGACAGCTGATCTTTTCACCATGAGGAATGCGCCACTGATCCAATCCACTTTAACTTCCTTTTCTGCAGCCAAAACATGGGGCTTTTTCACCTGCATGGCAAAGGCAATGCTGCGAAGAAAATTTCCCCAATAAGGCAAAGGCAACAAGAGATTGAGAGAACCTTTCATGAAATGGCTGCCGGAAATCTGTTCGCTGCCATCAGCATTCAAGAGCTGAACGCCGCAGGCAACATGACCAGATGCCTGCAGTTGATCATAGGCGAGGCCAATGGCATTGTCATGAATCAAGGTATCCGGATTGAGTAACAGAAATACCTTTCCATTGGCCAATTCCATTCCTGCATTGTTGGCACGGGCAAAACCGGCATTGTACCCCATGGGGTGAAAGATGACCTGAGGGAATGCTTCCTTAAAAAGGATTTCACTTTCATCGCCGGAATCATTGTCAACAACAATCACTTCGTAATCCAGTGTTTTGTCTGTGTGCTGAAACAAACCTTTCAAGGCATCCGTGATCAAAGCAGCTGACCGATAATTGACAATGATAATGGACAGGTCTTTCATTTCAGTTTCCAGGTAATGAAGTTGAGGAACATGAATATTTTGGAAAACAATCCCAATCGAAGCAGAAAATAGGGAACCCGCTTTTGTCCATGAAACATGTGAAGGAGAACCGGCACAACCTCCTCCATCGGCAACTTGTTTTGTTGAAAATCCTTTTCATCTCTGATCTTAAAGTTCCTCAACAGTCGCCAGTAATAATCGAAAATCTTCCAATCGCGAAATGCCTCTGCTCCCATCTTGGCAGCAAACCAGATGTTTTCCCTGAATTTGATGTCGAGGTTTTCCCCCACAAACTCAGTGGTCTGGTCTTTGTGGAGGCCTATCGTTACAAGGTGTTGGTCGATATAGGCATAATCAAATCCAGCCTTGATCAAGCTGGCATTATAATCCACATCCACAAACCAGATAAATCTTTCGTCGTATTGTACCTTCTCTTTTACTTCTTTCCTCAACATTATATTGCTCGGAGGGCCTATCACTTGTGCCAAGACAAGTCGGTTCGGAAATTGCTTCAGCTGATAAGGCAGAGAGGGGATTCCCTGAAGAACAACATAGGAACCATCGGGCTTTTGCGCGGTGTTTTTACAAAACACAAAACCGATATTGGGATCTTTCTCAAAACTGTTCAACATCAAGCTGATAGCATGGGGATCATGAAACCAATCATCCTGGTGCATCAACACAAAATAGTCACCTTGGGACAGGCTGATGGCTTTGTTCCAGTTCATGGGACTCCCCTGGGCTGGAACATTGTGAAAGTATTGGATATTTAATTGGTTCTTATAGGGTTCAATGGCTATTTTTACGCTGTCATCCGGGGAATCATCTGTGAT
>RFVQ01000047.1 GCA_009922495.1 Chitinophagia bacterium | reverse complement strand
TCCTCTCCCAATACCAACAAGCCCCTTCACCTGGGTCATTTGAGAAACAATTTTCTAGGCAGAAGTATTGCTGAAATTTTAAAGGCCAACGGCTACGAAGTGGTAAAAACCTGTATTGTAAATGACAGGGGAATTCATATTTGTAAAAGCATGATAGCATGGCAACGTTACGCCAATGGGGACACTCCGGATACTACCAAGACCAAAGGCGATCATTTTGTTGGTGACTATTATGTAAAATTCAATGATGCCTACAAGGCAGAAGTAGAAGAGCAAATGGCCCAAGGTGTAGACAAGGCAACTGCTGAAAAAGAAGCGCCGATCATGAAAGAGGCGCAAAAAATGTTATTGGATTGGGAGAAAGGTGAGCCATCGGTGATGAAGCTATGGAAAACAATGAACGAATGGGTATACAGCGGATTTGATGTAACCTACAAACGCATTGGATCAGACTTTGCCAAAACTTATTATGAAAGCGATACCTATCTGCTTGGAAAAGACACAGTTGAGCTTGGACTGAAAAACAATGTCTTTTACAAGAAGGAAGACGGAAGTGTGTGGATTGACCTTACATCAGAAGGCCTGGATGAGAAATTGGTTTTGAGAAAAGACGGAACATCTGTTTACATAACGCAGGACATTGGACTGGCCCAGAAGAAATATGAAGAATTCAAAATGGACCAAAGCATCTATGTGATCGGAGACGAGCAGAATTATCACATGAAGGTGCTGCAGCTGATTTGTTCAAAACTGGGACTACCCTATGCCCAAGGCATTCACCATCTTTCCTATGGGATGGTAGAGCTCCCTACGGGAAAAATGAAAAGCAGAGAGGGAACTGTAGTGGATGCAGATGACCTGGTAGCGGAAATGGTTAATATTTCAAAGGAACATACCCAAAACCTTGGAAAAGTTAAAGATTTCAGTGAAGCAGAATTGGACGAACTGTATGACATGATTGGTTTAGGGGCTTTGAAGTTTTTTCTCTTAAGAGTCGACCCTAAAAAGAAAATGATCTTCAATCCGGAAGAGTCGATCGATTTCCATGGTTTCACAGGGCCCTTCATTCAATATTCACATGCAAGGATACGCTCCGTGCTTCGCAAGTCATCCATTGAATCCGATTTCAATCAGTACAACGAACCCTTGCTTCCAGCTGAAAAAGAATTGCTATTGCTGGCAGAACAATACCAAAATGTATTGGAACAATCGGCAGAAAATCTTGATCCATCAGCCATTGCAACATACCTTTTCAACCTGGCACAAACATTCAATTCATTCTATGCAGCATTGAGCATTGCCAATGCAGAAAATGAAGAGAAAAAACAATTGAGGTTGCGGATATCCTCCCTGGTGGCTACGATACTATCTTCTGGCATGCAACTGCTCGGAATAAAAGTGCCTGAGAAAATGTGATCAAACACATCCGCTCAGGCACATTATTTTGAATTTTTCAATTTTTATCCTCCAAAGGGACCCCCCTTCACTGTTCTGAATTGCTTTAAACTTGGATCCATGTCAATTGCCTTGTTACAAAGGGTTGCTCCTTTGTTTTTGTCACCCATTTTGATATAGCACATACCAATCATGTACAAAGCTCTGGCCTCTTCCCTGTCGAGGTACAATACCTTATCCCAATGATTGATCGCCTCTTTGTAGTTCCCCAATTTATAGTAATTGTAGGCCACATTGTTCAACAAGTCCATGTCTCCAGGACGTTTTTCCAGCAAATTCAATAACATGGTCATTCCCTTATCTGGCATACCGGCCGCGATATAAGAATTGGAAAGATTTTCAATGAAATTGTTGTCCACCCTATACCCTTTTGCCATTGCTTTTTCATAATAGGCAACAGCGGTTTTTTCATCATTCATGGCGGAGAATGTCATGGCCAATTCATTGAGCAAAGCAGTGTTATTGGAGTCTATTGTAAGGGCCTCTTGATAATATCTTGCAGCGGCTTTAAAATTGCTCATGTCGACAAGCGCTTTTGCAAACATGGATGGGATCTCTGCATTCAAAGGTTCTTCTCCCCTGGCAGCTTCAAGATATTTAAAGCATTGTCCATAATCCTCCAATTCATAAAGACTCTTTCCAATCATAAAATTCACTCTCTTTCCTTTGTTAAGCGCAAGCAACCTTTTGCCAAACTGAACGGCATCTTCCCACCTTCTGAAATTAAATGAGATCAACTGCATGTTTTCCAATGCTGTTCCATCATTGGGCAGAGATTCCAGTACTTTTTGAAAGGATTGTTTGGCCAAATCAAATTGCCTCAATTCAAGTGCTTGTAAGCCAAGGGACTTCTGTGCTTCCACCAAACTCGGATTGACAGCAACTGCCATTTGAAGATATTCCAGGGCCATTTTTTGACGACCGGCGTCCTGTTCTATCTTGGCTTTTTTAAGAAGCACCTGGACACTGTCGTACAATTCTTTGGATTGGACATTCATTGTAGCAATGAATGCAACAACCAAAAAGGTTAACTTTTTCATCTTAGTTAGGATTTAGGATTCTATGATTCTTTTCAGAACACATCCACCTAACGGAGGAAGAGAAAGTTTTATTTCGTACAAATCATTATTTTTTCTGCGACTGGGGGAAATCGGGAGATTGTTTACATAGTTTCCCGTACCCCAATACCTTTTGTCATCACTGTTAAAGATTTCGAGCCAATCATCTCCTTCATTCATTTGAACAATCCAGTCTATCCTCTCAACGGGGGTCATGTTGAGCAGGATCAACAAATCGTCTTCTTTGCCATCCCCTTTTCTTAGATAAGAGATGATGGATTCCGCTCTATGGTCCAAGTCTTTCCATTCAAAGCCCTTATGATCAAATTGATTGATATACAAAGACTTATGAGATTTTAAGAGTTTGGCCAGGTCTCTGACACAAGCTTGCAATCCTTTGTGACAATCAAATGCCAAAAGATCCCACCTCAAAGCAGTCTTGTAATTCCATTCATCTGTTTGCCCAAATTCGTTGCCCATGAACAACAATTTGGCGCCTGGATGTGTGAACATGTAGGTATAGAGCAACCTCAAATTGGCAAACTTCTGCCATTCATCCCCTGGCATTTTATAGATCATGGGAGACTTTCCATGGACTACCTCATCATGGCTCAGTGGCAACATGAAATTTTCGTCATGAAAATACATCATGCTAAAAGTCAGCTGATTTTGCTGAAATTGGCGGTAAACAGGATCTTGTTTGAAATACCGCAAAGTATCATGCATCCAACCCATCATCCATTTCATGCCAAACCCCAATCCATCGTTATAGGTGGGTCTGGAAACACCTGGCCAATTTGTCGCTTCTTCCGCTATGGTTTGCACACCGTGGAAATCACGGTAGACCATTGCATTCATATCTTTTAAAAATGCAATGGCTTCCAAATTACCATTACCCCCAAACTCATTGGGCTCCCATTCACCTTCATTTCTCGAATAATCCAGCTTCAACATTGAAGAAACAGCATCCACCCTCAGTCCATCTACGTGAAATTTATCCAACCAGAACCTGGCATTGCTGATGAGAAATGATCTTACTTCACCTCTTTTGTAATTGAAAATATAGCTGTTCCAATCGGGATGATATCCCTTGCGCATGTCAGCATATTCATAGGTATGGTTTCCATCGAACATGAACAAGCCATGGCTGTCGTATGGAAAATGGGAAGGAACCCAATCCAAGATTACCCCAATCCCGGCATCGTGAAATGCATTGACAAAGGCCATAAAGGATTCAGGATGTCCAAAGCGGGAAGTGGGTGCATAGTATCCGGTACCCTGGTATCCCCAACTTCCATCAAAGGGATATTCCATGACAGGCATCAATTCTATGTGGGTAAATCCCATGTCCTGTACGTAGGGTAACAACCTTTCTGCAATCTCCCAATAATTGAAATAGGATTCTTCGTTACCAGGATCTGGCCTCATCCAACTGGCCAAATGAACTTCATAAACACTATAGGGGGATTGCAAAGAATTGTATTGATCTCTGGTATGCATCCAGTTCCGGTCGGTCCATTCAAATTCAAAATTCCAGGTAATGCTGGCCGTAAGGGGCTTCCTTTCCCAATAATGGGCATAAGGATCTCCTTTTTGTAGCAGTTTGCCTTGGAACCCCTTGATGGAATATTTGTAAACCTCTCCTCGGTTGCAATGGGGAATAAAGCCCTCCCAGATACCACTGTTGTCCAACCGCACAAAAAGAGGGTGAACACCATGTTGCCAATCATTGAAATTACCCACAACCGATACCTCCGTTGCATTGGGTGCCCACACGGCAAAATAGGTGCCCTCTGTTTTGAGAACAGTCAGCTGTTTGTTTCCAAAATATTCATAGGCATTGTAAAGCGTGCCATTTTGAAAATGCTGGATACTGGTTTCATCCAAAATCGAGTAATTCCAAACATTTCGGGTTGTATCAACAAAATTGATTTCCTCATAGGACTTCTTTCCAGTTGATTCACCCGAATTTTTATCAGTCATTTTGGAGGAAGTTAATTGACTTCGAAAATTTGAAAAGACTTTCCACTCAAGTGTAAACTGTTTGGGGTTTTCATGAGCTCTCCGGTCAAAACATTTTTAAGTGCCCTTGCAGTTGACAATTCTTCCTGGTATTTTTCCAAACCCAGGTTTGAATTACTGGTATTGGTATTGAGGATACACATTAATTTTTGGTTTTGGTGTATCCGGAAATAAACATAAACACCGTTAGCAGGAATGAATTGCTTTAGTTTTCCGTTGGCAATTGCAGGGCTGTTTTTTCTGAATTGGGCAAGTTTTCTGAAGAAATCAAAGGCTTCTTTTTCTTTGGTATTGAGTGTGCCTGGATCAAATTTACCCACAGGATCAGAAGACCAACCTCCAGGAAAGTCTTTCCTGACCGCTGCATCATTAGGATCTTTGTAATTTTTCATGAGGATCTCTGTCCCATAATAAACCTGAGGTATTCCTCTGGTGGTCAACAAAAGTCCCAACCCCATTTTGTATTTATCCATATCCTCACCAACCATCGAAAAAAACCTGTTCATGTCATGATTATCCAAAAAGATACAGTTGGTCATGGGGTCTTTGTAGAGAAAATCCTGCGACAAGGTTGTGTACAATCTTGAAACACCTTCATTCCAGCCATAAGGCTGATTCAAGGCATCATAGATGGCATTTGACAATGGGAAGTCTGTAACTCCTTTGATCTGGTGCTTGAAGGGTGCATTGATGTTATTCTGTGTAAAGTAGGCACTCGCAGGTACAGTGTTGGTCCAGGCTTCCCCAAAGACAGTGATATTGGGAAATTCCTTCACCAAAGCTGCATTGATATCATTCAGAAACTTTTCATCACAGTATTTATAGGTGTCTACCCTCCATCCATCAATACCAAACTCTTCGGTCGACCAAATATTGCTCTGGATAACAAAGTTGGCACAGAAGGGATTCGACAGGTTAAGGTCTGGCAGATGGGGTACGAACCAACCACCGATCATGATCTTTTTCTCAAGGGTTGAAGCATAAGGGTCTGTAAAAAGCTCCTCTCGGTGATTGGATCCGGTATACTGTGGCCACTGGTTGAGCCATTCTTTCATGGGTGGATCCAATACAGTATGATGGTAAGATCCCACATGATTGTATACTGCATCCTGAATGATCTTAATTCCTTTGCTATGGGCAGCAGATACCAATTCTTTATACGCTTCATTTCCGCCAAATCGCTTGTCTATTTTATAATGATTGGTAATCCAATAACCATGGTATCCACTCATGGTCCATGGACCTTCCTGCATTTTGGGCATGTCATTTTCCAGGATGGGTGTCATCCAAATGGAAGTAACACCAAGATCTTTCAGATAATCAAGCCTGTTGGATATCCCTTTCAGGTCTCCACCATGGCGAACATAAGGATTCGTTCTATCCGTGTCCTTATCCCGAAGGTCAGCATAAGCATCATTGGAATTATCCCCATTGGCGAATCTGTCGGGCATGATCAGATAAATCAGATCGTTTGATCTTACTCCCTGGTGTATGTTTTTATCCGTTTTTCTTGCTTTCAATTCATACGTAAACAACGTTCCATCCGATAACTTGAGGGTATATTTCCCGGGGCGCACGGTGCTGCTGATCTGCAGATCAACAAAAAGATAATGCTTGTTTTCTGGTTGATGAACCGCCTTGACCAAAAGGCCAGGATGACTTACCGATATTTTCCCCTTTGACAATTCCTGCTCACCATGAACCATCAACTGGAGGTTGGGATTCTTCATGCCAACCCACCAATGCGTTGGGTATACATCTATGTTGGTGGCAGAAAATACTGAAGTGAAGCATGTGACCCATGATAGGGTCAGTAAGATTTTTAATTTCATATCAAAATTTAAGATTTCTCTTCTTTGACCAAAAGAGCACAAATCAACCCCGCAACGATCAGCAAAACCCCTCCAATCAGCACCGCCAGCAAACGATCATTGTTCAAGAAATCATTCATGATGGATCCAAAGCTCAGTGATGCAATAATCTCAGGTAGAACAATAAAAAAGTTGAAAATTCCCATGTAAATACCCATTTTCTGGGGTGGAATACTTCCAGCCAACATGGTGTAGGGCATGGAAAGAATGGATGCCCAAGCGATGCCTACCATGCTCATGGACAAATATAGCAGCGATGGTTCATGAATATAATTTACAGAGATCAGGCCGATGCCTCCTATGAAAAGACATACAGTATGGGTGAATTTCTTTCCAATCTTGGATACAATGAAAGGGATGGAAAAAGAAAAAAGAAAGGTTACGAGATTCAAGATCGCAGAGGTGGTATTGGCCAGCTCAAGTCCTTGGGTATACTTCAACAATTGTTCAGAACCCTCAGGGGCTTTGGCATCTCCTCCAAAAATATTGACGGCAACGCCTGTGCTGTAATAGAACCACATCAGGAACAAACCCGGCCATGTAAGGAACTGAACAATCGCCAGTCGTTTCATTTGCGCGGGCATGTTGTAAATCGCGTGATAAATCTCTCCCAGTATATTTCCCCCTGTACTATCATTCTCTATTTTATCTTCAGCAGGAGGATATTCCTTGCTACTGAATACAGTGTACAGTACTGCCAATAAAAAAACGAAAGCGCCAATGTAAAATGACCAGACAATATTACCGGGGATGCCTCCATTTATTTTTTGACGGGAGATACCCAACCAATCCACCAGAAGTGTGGGCAGAAAACCAGCAATAAAAGAGGCGCCACCAATGAACATACTTTGCATGGCATATCCAAAGGATCGTTGTTTTTCATTTAGGTTATCCGCCACAAATGCCCTGAAGGGTTCCATGGATATGTTGATGCAGGAATCCAGGATCCATAAAGTTCCGGCAGCTACCCATACCGTGGGGGAATTGGGCAAAAAGAAGAGGGCTATGGAACTGAGGATTGCACCAACCAGAAAGTAGGGTCTTCTTCGGCCCCAACGTGGATGCCAGGTTCGATCGCTGAAATACCCTACAATTGGCTGGATGATCAATCCTGTCATGGGCGCTGCCAACCATAATCCGGGTATCTCCTCAGGTTTGGCACCTAGAAATTCGTAGATGGCGCTCATGTTGCCCATTTGAAGGCTCCATCCAAATTGTATCCCAAAAAATCCGAAACACATGTTCCAGATTTGCCAAAAACTGAGCTGTGGCTTGCTTCCTTTCATTTCACCTGTTTTTTGACATGAAAAACATAACAATGTGTGCTTAGTACACACTTGTTGAAATTACGAAAAAGGAATCAAAAAAGACTTTTAAATAACAAATCCGTCAGGCAAAACAGCTCCCTTTTTTACGACAACAATTCCATCCTTAACTGTATAGAAAGGATGGTCAATGGGAGCCAAATGATCTCCGCCATTGATTCTTACATCGTTGCCGATTCTACAATTTTTATCAATGATGGCATTTTTGATATAACAGCGCTCACCGATACCCAGCCTGGGCAATCCATTGCGCACGGCATTGTTCATTTCTTCAAGCGTTTCATAAAAATCGGTACCCATGATATAACAACTGACAATGGTAGTTCCATACCCAACTCTGGTTCGGATACCAATAACAGAATGTTCAATCCGAGAAGCATTGATGATACATCCTTCTGCGATGATGGTCTTTTCCAAGGTTGTTCCGCTGATCTTGGCAGGTGGAAGCATCCTGGGGCGGGTGTATACAGACTTGTCGTTGTCAAAAAGGTTGAACTCCGGCATGTCTTCTGTCAAGGCAAGATTGGCCTCAAAGAAGGAATGGATATTTCCGATGTCTGTCCAGTACCCTTCGTATTGAAAACTGACTACATTGTGTTTGCTAATCGAATACGGTATGATTTCCTTTCCAAAATCTGTTGCATCCTTGTATTCTTCCTGAAGCAAGTCCATCAAAACTTTTCTCCCGAAAATATAAATACCCATGCTGGCCAGGTATTTTCTACCCTGCTTTTGCATGGCCTCTCCGGTATCGCTGATCCAATCCTCCAACACTTCTTTCTTTGGCTTTTCGATGAAGGTTTCTATGATGTTTCCTTCCCCTTTTTTCAGGATTCCAAACTCGGTAGCTTCTTTTGCTGTTACAGGGATGGTAGCGATGGATATATCTGCCTTGCTTTTGACATGGTTGTCAATCATCTCTTCAAAATCCATTTGGTAAAGCTGGTCACCCGATAGGATCAGAACATGTGTGAATTCCTGTTGGCCTATATGACGCAATGACTGTCTTACCGCATCGGCAGTCCCCTGAAACCAGGCGGGATTGTCCGGGGTTTGTTCTGCTGCAATGATATCTACAAAAGCAGCACTGAATGCACTGAAATGATAGGTATTCTTGATGTGTTTGTTCAATGAAGCAGAATTAAACTGCGTCAAAACATACATCCTGCCTACATTTGAGTTCAGGCAATTGGAAATGGGAATATCAACAAGACGGTATTTTCCAGCGATGGGAACGGCAGGCTTGCTTCTGGTCGATGTCAATGGAGACAAACGGGTTCCGGCACCTCCTCCCAAAATAACGGCAATTACATTCCTGTTCATGTTTTTACTATTGATCCGAATTTACAAAAAACTATTGTAAAGACTGATATAATCCCCTGCGCTTTTGTCCCAACTGAAATCCAGGTCCATGATTTTTTTCGACATTTTGCGAAAAACATCCTTTTGCTCATAAACTTCCACAGCCCTGTAGATGGCATGGGTTATGTCTCCCACAGATGCATGCAGAAAAGTGATGCCGTATCCGTTTTTTTCACCCATATCGATGACGGTATCTTTCAACCCACCTGTTTTTCTAACAAGGGGGATGGTACCATATCGCATGGAATACATTTGATTCAGGCCACAGGGTTCAACCCGCGAAGGCATCAAAAGAAAATCGGCTCCAGCATACATGCTATGGCTCAATGCTTCATTGTACCCGATGAAAACATTGTAATCGTTGTTGGAAATTGACTTCATGCTGTTTAGCTGATCTTCTGTTTGTGATTCACCGCTTCCCAGGATTAAAAAATTCATTTTCCTTCCAATGTGTTCAAAACTGTCAATGATCACTTGCGGCAATAGGTCAGCCCCTTTCTCGCCTACAAGCCTTCCGATGAAAACAAACAAGGGCTTGTGGGGATCAAGACCGAATCTGGAACAAAGGATTTCTTTGTTGTTCTTCTTTCCTTTCACAGCATTCTCAATGGTGAAATGTTCGGTAAGATAGGGATCATGTGCCGGTGCCCAAACCTTGTAATCAATCCCATTTAAAATACCACTGCATTTCCCTTTTTCATACTCAAACAAGTCTTCCAAACCATTGCTGCTAACCTTTAGCTCATCTAAATAGGAATGACTGACGGTTGTGACTTTCCAGGCACATTTTATACCGGAAGCAAGCGGATTGATGCTACCCTTCCATTCCAGCATGCCCCTTTTCCAGCTATCCCATTGCGGCAGATACAGGGTCTTCTCCCAGCCAAAAGAGCCCTGGTATTGGGCATTGTGAATGGTCAAAACGGAAGGGATGGCTTCCAGGCGCTTGAAAGCATATGTATGTTGCATCATAAAGGGTATCAACCCTGTATGATGATCATGGACATGCACGATATCTGGCAACAATTCCCAAGTGTTTATCCAATGAACAACGGCTATCTGAAAAGCACAAAATCTTTCTGTATCATCATTGTAACCATATACTTTTTCACGATCCAGCAAGCCATTGATATCAACAAGGTATAGATCAAAACCCAATACCGAAGTTCTATCCCTGATGATGGTATAATCAAAAAACCAATGCCCAAGATTGGTATTGGACTTGTGTACCACTTCCCATTCGTTTTTATACAAAAACGGTGTCCGGTACATGGGCATGATCACGGCTGTATCGTGTCCTGATTCTTTTTGAAATCTTGGCAATGAACCCACCACGTCTCCCAAACCTCCTGCCTTGGCAACTGGATAACATTCAGCACTTATATGCACTATTCTCATCAATGTGATTTTGTTTCAATTTATTGAATATATACGAGTATGTGTGTGGGAACAAAAAATTTTGCTTTTCCCTGATAATCATTATTTTGAGCTTCAACAAAACAACTTACACATGAACCAACAAACCAAATGGTCACAGTTCGGAGTGTTGATCACTGTTTTCTTTTTTTGGGGATTTGTAGCTGCCTCGAACAGTATCTTCATTCCATTCTGTAAGAAATTTTTTGAACTTGACCAGATCCAATCTCAATTAATAGGATCCGCTTTCTACGGCGCCTACTTTTACGGATCATTGATTCTTTACTTGATGTCTGCTATTACAGGAACAGATCTCTTGAATAAAATAGGGTATAAAAAAGGCATTGTATATGGACTTTTGATTTCCGTTATCGGTGCCATTGCGTTGGCTTTGATCAGTGGTTCAGGAAATGCCAGTTTTGGATGGGTATTGGTAGCCTTTTTCATCATTGCATTGGGCTTTTCATTGCAACAAACATCAGCACAACCCTTTGCTGTTGCATTGGGCAGTCCGGAAACAGGCACTCACCGACTCAACATGGGCGGCAGTGTGAACTCCTTCGGTACCTTGCTTGGGCCTTTGGTGGTAAGCTTTTTGCTCTTTGGCAGTGTATCCAGCGCGAAAGAAGCATCCATAGAAAATATCCAAACACTCTATTTCTTCCTTTCAGGACTTTTTATCCTGGCGTCCATCATTTTCGCCTATGCAAATTTGCCCAAAACCACTTCAGATGAAAAATTGGAAAAGAGCCCCAAGGCGATGAACCTACTCCTTGTCATCGGTGTCGTTTTCTTACCAGTTTTGTTTTCAGATTGGGCGCAGGAGGTAACAGGAATGAAAAAAAGCATTATCATAGCCCTTTCATTGGTAATCATCCTGTTGCTTTTGTTTGCAGCAATGATCATGGCCAAAAAAAATCCCGCAGGATGGGGTGCGATGGCCTATCCGCAACTTGTTCTGGGAATGATCGCCATTTTCATTTATGTAGGGGTTGAGGTTACGATTGATAATAATTTTGGTGCACTACTCAAAAAGAATGCATTTGGCGGTTACGACGAATCTCATATTTCTCATTTGATCTCCCTGTATTGGGGATCTCTGATGATCGGGCGTTGGACAGGCGCTGTGAGTGTCTTCAACCTGAGCAAATCCATGAAACGCATCATGGTCATTGTGGTTCCCTTTGTTGCCTTTGGTGTCATTCTGCTGGTAAACGTAATCAAAGGAAATGACATCAGCGACTTTCTCCTGTATCCGATCTGCATTGCAATTGCAGTGGTTGCCTTCATCTATTCCGAAGACAAACCTGTCAAATTGTTATTGACAGTTTCCATTTTAGGGGCGATTTCAATGATTATCGCAGTAACCACAACGGGAATGATCGCAAATTTTGCCATCATCAGCTGTGGCATCTGGTCTTCCGTAATGTGGCCCGCTATTTTTGCCCTCGCAGTTAATGGAATTGGCAAGTACCAGAGCCAGGGATCAGCCTTCTTGATCATGATGATCCTGGGTGGTGCCATCATCCCCCCTATGCAAGGCGCTGTGATTGATTTGGAAAGCAGCAGCGATGCATCCGTTTATACTTACACCCAACTATCATATGTAGTTCCTTTGTTGTGTTTTGCTTATTTGGCTTGGCATGCCATCCAAACAAAGTCTGTTTTGAAAAAACAGGGACTTGATGTGGATGAGCAGGTGGCAGCCAGTCATTGATCCAATTTGAATTATTTGTATCTTGAGCGGCCACTAAACAGTGGCCGCTTGATTTTAATTGAAATATAGAAATCCGAGAAAATGAATGCAAACGAACCACTGGCAATAGGAATAGACATAGGCGGTACCGGTACAAAATTTGGCATAGTAGACAGAGATGGAAATGTTCTGTTTTCAGGTGAAATGTCAACCAAAAAACACAAAGAAATTGGTTCATTTATAGATGAATTGTATGAGCATTTGCATGTATTGATTGACAAGGCAGGTGGGATTGGCCGAATGAGAGGAATTGGAATGGGAGCTCCAAACGGCAATTACTACAGCGGCACAATCGAATATGCCCCTAATCTTCCCTGGAAAGGAATCATTCCATTGGCTAAACTTGTCACAGATAAATTCCAGCTGCCAGTTAAACTGACCAACGATGCCAATGCTGCAGCCATCGGTGAAATGATGTATGGAGCGGCAAAAGGGATGAAGGACTTTATCATGATCACGTTGGGAACAGGTGTTGGAAGTGGAATTGTTGCAAACGGACAATTGATCTATGGTCACGATGGGTTTGCAGGTGAATTGGGCCATACCATCGTTATACCGGATGGCCGCATGCATGAAGGAACTGGAAAGAAAGGATCATTGGAGAGTTATGCTTCCGCAACCGGGGTAAGGCTTACGGCGCTGGAAGTATTGGAAAATAGCCAGGAAGACAGCCTTTTGAGGTCTGCTGATAAGTCAACCCTGGATTCAAAAGTTGTTTATGATGCAGCCATCAAAGGCGATAAGCTGGCATTGGAAATTTTTGAATTTACCGGTAAAATCCTTGGTCTTGCCCTTGCCAACGCTGTTATGTTCAGCAGTCCGGAAGCCATTATTTTGTTTGGCGGGCTTACAAAATCAGGAGACCTGATCCTTAAACCTACCCGGATGCACATGGAAGAGAATCTGATTCAGGTATTCCAAAACAAAGTCAAAATATTGGTCAGTCACCTAAAAGAATCAGATGCTGCCATCTTAGGGGCAAGTGCTCTTGTTTGGGAATCCAATCAGTAGGGTCAGCTAGTTTGCCATTGGGCTTTTTCCTGTTCCCAAAGGATTTTTCCATAACCGGGAAACACATGCTTTTCGCTGTGATAAGACGAACGAACAAGGGGGCCACTTTCTACATAGTCCAACCCCAATTCATACCCAATCTCTTTGTATTCCCTGAATTCATCGGGATGAACAAAACGTTGAACCGGAAGATGTTTGGGCGTGGGCTGAAGGTATTGTCCAATGGTTACTACATCCACTCCATTGTCAGCAAGATCCCTAAGTGTTTGCACTACCTCTTCCTTGGTCTCACCCAATCCCAGCATGATCCCGGATTTTGTCCGCATTCCTCCTTTTTTGAGGGTGCGCAAAACCTCCATGCTTCGCCAATATTTGGCTTGAATCCGCACTTTTCGCGTCAATTGCTCAACGGTCTCAATATTATGTGAAACAACTTCAGGTGCTGCATCGACAATTCTTTGGATCTGCTCCACATTTCCTTTAAAATCAGGTATCAAGGTTTCAAGCGTCGTATCAGGATTCAGTGCCTTCACTGCTTTGATGGTATTGTACCAAATGATGCTTCCACCATC
>RFVQ01000046.1 GCA_009922495.1 Chitinophagia bacterium | reverse complement strand
CTCGTTTCACCGGATGGATGCTGCTCAATTACAAGAAGCCTGTTCAGGTATCATCGACCCTGGGTAGTCAGTACAATGCCAACAACGCGGTGGATGAGAGCATCAAGACTTATTGGAGTGCTGCAACATCGAATAAAGGGGAGTGGCTGCAGACCGATCTGGGCGAGGTATCCACTGTCAATGCCGTTCAGGTGAATTATGCCGACCAGGATGTAACCTTTCTTGGCAAGACGATGGGGGAATACCATCAATACATCCTCTATTACTCAATTGATGGAAAAAAATGGAATGTCTTGGTAGACAAATCAGCCAATCGTACCGACGTTCCCCATGATTATATTGAGTTGGAGAAACCGGTTCAGGCACGCTTCATCAAGCTGGAAAACCACCATGTTCCTTCCGGTAAGTTTGCCATCAGTGGACTGCGTGTCTTTGGCAAGGGCAATGGAAAGGTTCCGGATGCGGTCAAAGATTTTGTTGTGTTGCGAACCGACAAAGACAAGCGCAGCGCCTGGTTGAAATGGGCGCCGGTTGACAATGCTTATGCCTACAATATTTATTTCGGAACGGATCCCGAAAAACTTTATACCAGCATCATGGTGCACGATGCCAATGATTATTATTACAAGGGGATGGACAGCAAAAAGACCTATTATTATCGGATTGAGGCAATCAATGAAAATGGAATTTCTGCATCCAGCAAGGTTTTGAAGGTGGAGTAGGTGTCCAAAGAAGTACCGCAAACAATTATTAAAAATATAAATACAGGCGATGAAAAAAATGTTACTGATCGTGGTCCTTTTCACCATGAGCCAAATCATCCATGCACAGGATGCAAAGATGAATGCCTTCATTGCATCCTTGATGTCCAAGATGACAGTCGAGGAGAAAATTGGTCAGCTGAATTTATTGACGCCCGGCTGGGGTATTCCTACCGGATCGGTGGTGAGTACAGACGTAGAATCCAAGATCAAAGCTGGAAAAGTAGGCGGACTGTTTGGAGTCATTGGTGCCGAAAAAGTCAAGCAAGCACAGGATATTGCTGTTCAGCAATCAAGATTGAAAATTCCTTTGCTCTTTGGTTCTGATGTGATCCACGGACACAAAACCACCTTCCCTATTCCGTTGGGTATTTCCTGTACATGGGACACAGCATTGATTCGCCAGACGGCAATCCTCGCTGCAAACGAAGCCACAGCCGATGGATTGAACTGGGCTTTTTCCCCGATGGTGGACATTGCCCGTGACCCACGCTGGGGAAGGGTTGCCGAAGGTTCCGGCGAAGATCCTTTTCTGGGTTCTCAAATTGCCAGGGCCATGGTGAAAGGATACCAGGGCAATGACCTGGCCGACAAAAGAACCCTGTTGGCTTGTGTAAAACACTTTGCCCTGTATGGTGCATCCGAAGCGGGGAGGGATTACAATTCAGTTGACATGAGCCGCAATCGCATGTACAACGAATACCTTCCTCCTTACAAAGCAGCCGTTGATGCGGGTGTGGCCACCATCATGAGTTCCTTCAACGATGTGGACGGTGTTCCGGCTTCCGGGAACAAATGGTTGCTCACAGATCTCCTGAGAAAGGATTGGAAATTCAATGGAATGATTGTGAGTGATTATACTTCTGTGAATGAGATGAGCAATCATCGTTTGGGAGATTTGCAGGCCGTATCTGCGCTGGCCATCAAAGCCGGGTTGGACATGGACATGGTTGGGGAAGGATTTTTGTCGACCTTGAAAAAATCTTTGCAAGAGAAAAAGATCAGCATGGCAGACATCGACAGGGCCTGCCGGAAAGTACTCGAAGCCAAATACAAGGTTGGTCTCTTTGCCGATCCTTATCGATACATTGATGCGGAAAGAGCCAGCAAAGAGATTCTTACCCCAGAGAATAGAATGATGGCCAGAAAGGTAGCAACACAATCATTTGTTTTGCTGAAAAACGAAAAACAAACCCTTCCCTTGAAGAAAACGCAGCGTGTAGCCCTTATCGGTCCGTTGGCCAATGACAAAAGCAACATGTTGGGAACATGGGCCGTAAGTGGTGATCCACAGATGTCTATCCCAGTTTTGCAGGGAGTTCAAAGCAAAACATCTTCATCCACATACATCGCATATGCCAAGGGCTCCAATATCACCGATGATACAGCGTTGGCCAAACGTGCCAATGTGTTTGGGTTGAGAGTGGATATTGACAAGCGTTCACCCGATGCCATGCTGGAAGAGGCACTGGCCATTGCCAAATCATCCGATGTAGTGGTTGCCGTTGTGGGAGAAGCATCCGAAATGAGTGGAGAAGCGGCGAGTCGTGCCGACATCACTTTGCCTGCTGCAGAACAGAAATTGCTCAAGGCATTGTATGCCACTGGTAAGCCAGTGGTGGTGGTGATCATGAGTGGCAGGCCTTTGGTACTCACCGGCAGTATTGAAGGGGCCGCTGCCGTTTTGCAGGTTTGGCATGCCGGGATAGAAGCGGGCAATGCCATTGCTGATGTATTGTACGGTGATGTGAACCCATCCGGTAAGTTGAGCATGTCGATGCCTTATCATGTGGGACAAATCCCGGTTTACTATTCACAAAAAACCACTGGACGACCACAGGACCTGAACAATAAATTTTCCAGTCGTTATCTCGACATACCCAATGAACCCTTATTCCCTTTTGGATATGGTTTGAGTTATGCTTCTTTTGAGTACACTGATCTCAAATTGAGTGCTAACACCATTGGCAGAGAGGGTGCTATCAAGGCAACCATTCAACTGACCAATACCAGCAAGGTTGATGGAGCAGAAGTAGTGCAGTTGTATATAGAAGATAAAGTAAGGAGCATTACACCGCCTTCCAAAGAATTGAAAGGATTTCAAAAGGTTGTCCTGAAAGCTGGCGAGAGCAAAATGATTGAGTTCACGATTACCAACGAGATGCTCAAGTTTTGGAGTGCAGCACTTCAGTATGATTCCGAATCTGGAGAGTTTGCTGTTCATGTTGGTGGTAACAGCAGGGATCTAAAGGCAGCCGGGTTTGTGCTGAAGTGATTGAAAAAGAAGAATAAATAAGGACCTACCGAAAACGTTTTCGGATAAAATTTCTTGGTTTAAACGTTTTAGTTAAACGTTTTGTTAAATTCAGTTTACCAATTCGTCTAAAAATCCGAGTTGCCCTCTCTTAACGATTCACTTAAAACACCCATCATGAGAAAAGTCTTCATGCTTTCTGTACTTCTCTTGTGTCTATCCAGTCTTGCTTGGTCACAGACCAGAAAAGTGGAAGGCACTGTAAAGGGAGAGAACGGAACACCTATTGCCGGTGCAAGTATCACTTTAAAAGGAACAAACAAAGGAACCGTTACCAATGCAGATGGTAAGTTTTCCATCGAAGTTTCATCAACCGGAAAATCAGTTCTCATCGTCAATTCCATTGGATTCACTGCCCAGGAAATCTCTGTAGGTAATTTAGGGGTCCTGAGTATCCAACTGGTTTCTGAAAACAAACAATTGGAAGATGTGGTAGTAGTAGGATATGGTGCTGTTAGAAAAAAAGACCTGACTGGAGCTGTTGGTTCTCTCTCTACCAGAGATATAGTAAGAACAAATCCATCTAATGCCACACAAGCCTTACAAGGTCAAGTTACAGGTGTGGTCATAACAAAACAAAGCAACAAACCGGGCCAGGCGTTCTCTATAGACATCAGGGGACAAAATACCATTACAGGTGCAACAGAGCCATTGGTAGTGATTGATGGTGTCATCGGTGCAAGATTGCGTGATATCAATCCACAAGACATTCAGTCCATTGATATACTCAAAGATGCATCCTCTACCGCTATCTATGGTGCAAGGGGTGCGAATGGTGTGATCATCATCAGTTCCAAGAGAGGTTTGAGTGGTAGACCTCGCGTTACATTGGATTCTTACATTGGTTCAAAGTCGCCTGCACATTTTGCCCAATTACAAACGGCACAACAATTTTATCAGATGGCACAGGATGCCGTATTGAATGGTGGTAGCGCAACTGCGTTTACTGCCAGTGAGATGAACGTGATCAATTCCGGTAAATCTACGAATTGGCTGGACCTGGTGACCAAACCCGGTTTGACAGCCAACTCCACTGTAGCTGTTTCAGGTGGTAATGCCGGAACAACCTATCGTTTCTCTGGTGGATATATACAAGAAGATGGAAATATTCCTGTGACCAGTTTCACCAAATATTCCATGAATGCAGCCATGGACAGTAAATTGAATGATTGGTTCAAAGTTGGATTTACTGCTTATATCAATTATTCTACGAATCCTACAGGATCTCTGGAAGTATTGCGTTCAGCTTATAGGGCAAGACCTACAGGGGTTGTATATTATAAGGATATCGTAAATCCCAGTGAAGGCAATGATCTTGCTATTGGTCCCTGGAATGATCTTTCCGTCTGGATGGGTATCAAAGACAACCAGGTTCCGAATCCCTTGATCGATACTGACCCTAGCATCTATCAGCTGACCACCAAATTCTCGAATGCCATGGGCAATGTATATGCAGAATTGGGGTTGGCTAAAGGACTTACTTTTAAAACAGCAATCTCTGCTCAATCCATCGATGAACGCCAGGGTGAATTCAGGAATACATTGTCAAAGTCACAGCTGACCAATCCTCCCAGAGCAAATTATTCTAGCAAAAATCTCAGCAATTATACCATTGATAATCAGCTAACCTACAATCTTACCTCAGGTAAGCACAAGCTGAATGCAACTGCATTGCAAAGTGCATTCAAAAACACCGCAGAAAATTATGCCATCGCCGCTACTAACCTCCCGTTTGCTTCTCTCTGGTATAACTTGGGAACTGGAGGTGTGGTTACATCCAGCAGTGGATATACCAGCAATTCCTTGCTTTCCTACATGGCCAGGGTGAACTATACATTCAACAGCAAGTATTTGCTTACACTAACCGGCCGTGCCGATGGTGCATCACAACTTTCAGATGCAAACAAATGGGCATTTTTCCCTTCCGGTGCGTTTGCGTGGCAGGCGGGGGATGAAACATTCATCAAAAACCTGAATATCTTCTCTGATCTTAAATTAAGGGTCAGTTATGGCGAAGTGGGTAACTCAAATGTTGCCGCTTATAGCACTCAATCAGGGCTACTCACTACAAGCTATAGCTTTGGTGCCAACGCAGTAGCAGGTTTTGCACCTGCAGCCATAGGCAACAAGGATCTCAGATGGGAAAGAAGCCAGGAGTTGAATCTTGGGTTGAACATGGGATTTTTTGACAACCGAGTTAACGCAACTGTGGAGGTATATAAAAGAAACACCAAGGATCTGATCCTGCAACAAAACCTTCCTACTTCAACCGGATTCAATGTGGTGACAACCAATGTGGGCAAGGTTTCCAACAAAGGAATTGAGATCATGCTGAATACAAGGAATATTGAAACAAAGAATTTCTCCTGGAGCACCAGCATCAACTTCTCCAAGAACATCAACCGAATCGAGGCATTGGCGAATGGTGTGACTTCCATCATCGGGAGCAGTCTCTTTGTGGGAAGACCTGTTCGTTCTTTTTACGATTATCGTTGGACCGGCATCTGGCAACTGGCTGACAGCACAGCTGCTAAATCATTCGGACAATTGCCGGGTTCTGTCAAGGTTGAAGACACAAACAAGGATGGTGTCATATCCAACTCACCGGGTAAGGATGATAGACAATGGCTAGGAACACAGTTGCCCAATTTTACAATGGGTATGACCAACCGTCTTTCTTATAAAAATTTTGATCTTTCTTTCCTCTTCTATTACAGGAATGGAACGATGTACAAGAACGGAATGCTTGATGGTACCATGGGTGAATATACAGGAACGAGGTATAATCATATGGTGATGAACTACTGGACAAAAAATAATCCCATCAACGATTTTTATGGTCCTGGTGTTGCTCAGCCATACAGAGGTGCAAGAAGTTATGAAGATGCCAGCTTTATCAGGCTTTCAGATGTGACCATTGGCTATGTAGTACCAAAGTCAATTCTGGAAAAGAAAAATATTGAGAGAATGAGGATTTATTTCCAGGTCATCAATCCTACATATTGGACAAAATTCAATGGCATGGATCCTGAATACAATTCGAATACATACATTGATGATGTTCCCAATCTGACTTTCGCAGTAGGAGCAAACATCGGATTCTAATTCACATCATTAAATCAAGGATATGAAAAAGCTTTTTAAAATAGAATACATACTGTTGGTGGCTGTTCTTTCAGTTTCTTCACTTGGCTGTAAGAAAACCTTTTTGGATGAATACAATCCAGCCAACAGGACAACCGACAACTATTATACAACCGCAACAGGATATGAAGGTCTGGTGATTTCTTGCTATCCATTGCTGCGTGATATTACCCAGATCAGAACACCTTACATGTTAGGCACTGATATGTTTTCTTCTGGTGGATGGTTGGGCACACTCCTGTTTCCCAGCCAAACCACTCAGGCAGGCAGCGCATGGGATTCTTATGATATTGGATTGAATTCATCACTGGGTGAATTGCAAACCAGCTGGGATCTTTTGTATCGTGAGATCAACCGTTGCAATGCAGCGGTTGAAAGAGCGCCTGCTGTAACCAATATCGTTGATTCCATTCGCAACCAAAGAGTGGGTGAAGCAAAGTTCCTAAGGGCACTTTCCTATTTCTGGGCCGTTCAGCAATGGGGTGATATACCCATGCCATTGACGGAGACTGTCAGCGCCAGTCTGGAAGCCAAGAAAACGCCATCAAAGGACGTATATACACAGATCATCGCTGACCTCAATGATGCCATTGCAAAACTTCCTGTTACACAAAAAGATCCTGGAAGAGCATCAAGGGGCGCAGCAAAGTTTTTGCTTGCCCGTGTTTACCTCACCCGCGGTTGGAATTTCAACAATGCACTGGGTGGATCAACGGCCGATTTCACGAGTGCGTTGGCGCTTTGTGATGACCTGATCTCGTCTGGACAATATCCATTGGAATCAAATTGGAACAACCTCTGGCCCATTCACAACAAGAACCCTAAAATCGAAACTGCTACCTTGGCCAGTTCTGTTGCAGTTGCCAATGCCAGCAAAGAAGTCATTTTTGCAATTCAATATGCAAATAATACCGGCACTGCCTATAATGGTGATGGCAATTTGAGCACCTCAACTGGTTTGATCGGTAATAACATGCATACTGTATTCAGTGGCGGTCCCACTTCAGTTGCGCAGGAATCTCGTACGAGCACCTACAATCGTTTTCTGCCACAAATGCAGGTGACCTGGGGTGCTTATAGACTTTTTGATCCAGTCATGGATCAGCGTTATGAAGGAACGTTCAATTCCGTAACCTATGCAACCGTGAATGGATCCGTATCTCTTGCTTCCAACAAACCCTATCCCCAGGCGCTGACGCTCAGTTATGTGATCGGTGATACTACGGCAGTTGTATTGCCCTGGAATGTTCCCATGACTGATGTTACAAAGCTGGGAAGAAATATTCCCGGAGGTACCAAGAAATATGCTGTTCAAAATGTGGTGGATCTGTATTGGTTGGGGAAACTCACTTCTCCTACACAAGTTGTTTCTGATCCGATGGCATGGGGCGGCCCTATGTTTTGGAAGTTCTGGCAACCCGGAGTAACTTATGGTGATGGTTATTCCACTTTTAATGACCCCTTGTTCCGCTCTGCAGAAGTTTACCTGATGGCGGCTGAAGCCATTGTAAAAGGAGCAACGGGAGCAAAGTTGGGTACTGCGGATGTCTACTACAACAAAGTACTCGATCGTGCACTGGGTACAGCAAATGCTGGTAAATCGCCTATGCGGGCAACCAATCCTGGAAATGTTTTGGATCCATTGACAAACGTCGTTTCTTATCGCGCAACTCCCTCCAATATCAGCATCGATATGATATTGGATGAAAGAGGCAGAGAACTGCTTGGTGAGGGTAACCAGCGCTGGTTCGATCTGAAGAGAACAGGAAAACTCATTGATCGCTCTCTAGAGTTCAATGGTTGGACAAAATGGGGTAGAGGTGGTGCAACACAGATCGCAGCCAAGCATTTGCTGAGGCCTATCCCTCAGGGTATGCTCGATAACACCAATCCCAGAATTGAACAGAATCCTGGATATTGATATCATTTCAGTTTTAAAACAATGCCGGGATCCATCTTGATGGAAGCCCGGCATTTTTACATCATTTGAAAAATTTTCTTTTCGCTTTTTAAAAGTTGGTGCATGCAAATCGTAAAAAGATTCAATACGCTTATTCTGTCTATAGCCCTACCCATTGTTGTTTTCTCTCAAGATCCAACTGGTCTCGCCCGAAAATCGGATCTCGTTGAAGTCATGGTTGATGCTGCCAACTCACGATTCTTTTATTTCAGTTCTGCCACCCGACCTTTTGGAATGGTCAATCTCAGTCCTGATATGAATCTCAGAGGCGTTTGGAATACAGGATACAAATACAATGAAGATACCATCCGTTGTTTCAGTCATATTCACTGTTGGGAATTATCCGGCATACCGGTTTTGCCAACAACCGGTGTTTTCAAAGGGCAATTGGGGCCCGACAAATACGGATCCACTTATTCCCATCACGAAGAGTCGGCCAAGCCCGGTTATCATATGATCAATTTGAAAACTTATGGTGTCAAGGCTGAACTGACTTCTACCACGCGTGTTGGTTTCCATCGCTATACTTATCCCGCTTCAGATTCTTCCCAGATCCTGTTTGACTTCAGTACTGTTCTTGGATCCTCTGAAACCGAGTCAGCAAAAGTGAAAATGATCAACAACCAATTGATCAGTGGCCAGGTTACCATGGCTGCAACTGTCAGGCGTCCGAAACCCATCACGGTTTATTTTGTAGCACTTTTCAATGAGCCATTTGAACATATCGGAGGATGGAAGCAGGGAGTGCGCTTGCCGGTTATAGTATTGGACCGATTGGGAAATCCTGAAAGCAAAGTATACCAGGTTGAAGGACCGAAAACAGGTATTTATGTCGGATTTAAAACACGTAAGGATCAGATTAAACTGATGAAGGTTGCTATCTCCTATACAGGAGTAGATGAGGCCATGAACAACATGATGACAGAGTTGCCAGGCTGGGATTTTGACGCGGTTGCAAAAGCATCTGCTGCAGAATGGGATCAGTGGTTGAGTCGGATCGATATAGAAGGGGGAACTCTTACCGAGCAAAGAAGATTCTATACAGATCTTTATCATGCATTGCAAGGTAGAAGGATCGTGAGCGATGTGAGTGGAGCCTATATCGATAATACCGGACCTGCTCCCCTTAAAAAAGCCGTTCCTTTGGATGTCAATGGGAAACCGCAGTTCCAGATGTACAATTCTGATTCTTGGTGGGGTGCCCAATGGTCGCTCAACACACTCTGGCATCTGGTATACCCGGAAGTAACGGAGGACTTTATTCGGTCTATGCTGAAGATGTATGATGATGGTGGATTGATACCACGTGGTCCGTCTGGCGGCAATTATACCTATGTGATGACAGGGGCTACTACCACTCCATTCATTGCCAGTGCCTGGCTCAAGGGTATCCGTGGTTTTGATATTGCCAAAGCCTATGAAGGTATGCGCAAAGATCATTTCCCCGGGGGTATGATGAGCAAGGCCGGATATGAACACAAAACATTCAAAGGTGGCGGTATAGAAGAATATATGGAGCTGGGATATATCCCTCATCCACTACATCCTATCAAATATGGATACCATCAGGATGGTGCGGCACAGACATTGGAATATGCATATCAAGATTTTGCTCTCGCCCAATTGGCAAAGTCTTTGAACAAAGTAGACGATCATGTGCTTTTCATGAAGCGTTCAGAGAATTATAAAAATGTATTCAATAAGGATATCGGATGGATGTGGGTTAGAGAAAGAGGAGGGAAATGGGCAGAGCCTGTTGATATTCTTCGTTATGAACATGGATTCAATGAAGGTAACGCAGCACAATACACCTGGTTTGTTCCGCATGATGTAACCGGACTCATTGCGCTTCATGGAGGAGCGAAAAAATTTACTGATAAATTGAATTTTGCTTTTACACAATCTCGGGGGCATGGTTTTGTTTCCGGTAAATCAGAGAATCCGGTGGACCAGGAATTAAATCGTCGCGTTTACATCAATTATGGCAATCAGCCTTGCATGCAAACCCCCTTTCTCTTCAATTATGCAGGTATGCCCTGGCTTACACAATATTGGACCCGTCAGTTGATTGATTCTGTTTACAGCGGAATAACTCCACAAAAAGGATACAGCGGTGATGAGGACCAAGGTCTAATGGGTTCATTGGCCGTGCTACTGAAGATTGGTCTTTTCTCAACGGATGGGGGAACAAACGAAAAACCTTTTTATGAGATAACAAGTCCAATATTCAAGTCTGTCACCATCAATTTGAATAACAAATATTATCCGGGAAAGAAATTTATCATTCAAACTGTCAACAATGGGGGACAGAATATATATATACAATCTGCCCAGCTCAATGGAAAACCCTTGGACAGGCCTTTCTTCGATCATTCTGAGCTTGTGAATGGCGGTGTGTTGAAGCTGGAGATGTCATCCAGCCCTAATAAAAAATGGGGCTCAAAAACAAATTGATTTAAATCAGGATGACCAAAAAGATCTCCATCAAGGACCTTGCAAAAGAGCTGCAACTTTCAATTGCAACTGTTTCATTTGTGATCAATGGTAAGGGAGAAGAGATGGGCATCAGTGAGCAAACTATTGGTAAGGTGATAGATTTGATCAGGAAGCGTGATTATATTCCCAACAATGCTGCAAGGCTATTGCGTACTGGGAAATCTCATACCATTGGATTGATCGTGGAAGATCTAGGGAATTATTTTTTTGGAAACGTGGCCAAAGTGATCGAACTGGAAGCTTCCAAGAGAGGATACAATGTTTTTTTGTGTAGTACAGATAATAATGCAAAGACTGCAAAGGAACTGATCCGTAAAATGCGTAACAGCTCAGTGGATGGTTTGATCATCACCCCTACAAAAGGCTTGAAGGATGAACTCGAAAAATTGAGCTGGGACAATGTCCCGTATGTACTTTTTGATCGTCTGGTTTCTGAATTGGATGCCAATTATGTAGTATTGGATAATAGAAAAGGATCTTACGACCTAACCAAACACCTGATCAGCAATGGATATGAGGATATTGGAATAGTGACTATCGTCAATGAAATGTCGCAAATGCAGGAAAGAGAAGAAGGATACAAAGATGCATTGCTGGAAGCAGATCTTGCTTACGATAAATCAAACGTGCTGAAAGTTCGTTTTGATGATTCCCCTGAGGAAATTGTTGATGCTATTGCAAAATTTGTTAAGAAAAGAAAAGGCCTGGACGCACTATTCTTTGCAACCAATTACCTTGGTGTGTATGGTATTGAAGCCCTGAAAAAAGTAAAGATCAAAATACCTTATGATATGGCGGTTGTAAGTTTTGACGACAACGATCTCTTCAGACTCTTTACACCTTCCATCACTGTTGCTGCACAACCTATTCGTGAAATTGCTGTACAAGCGATAGATCTTCTTTTATCTGTTATAGAGAAGAAAGAGTTGACAGATAAGTACATTGCAAAAGTAATTGCACCCGTTTTGATCCAAAGAGAGTCATCACCACCTAAATTATAATTTTAAAATTTCAATCATGTTATTGTATTTATTAAATAGAAAATATTCATTTACTAGTCATGTGAAAGAAATGTTGACTATTTCTTTGAGCTACCTTATGTCATTTTCTGTGCAGGCCTCAGACATTGTAATCACTTCAAGAGGTGCTATAGACGATGGCATCACCTATAACACAAAAATCATTCAGCAAGCAATTGATGAGATTTCATTTCAGGGAGGTGGTCGAGTTATCATCCCGAAAGGAAAATTTCTTACAGCACCACTTTATCTTAAATCCAATGTGGAGCTGCATTTGATGAAAGATGCAGTATTGCTGGCATCTTCATTGCGAAAAGATTATGGGGATGAATTCCCCATCAGCCTGCTCAAAGCCAAGAATTTAACCAATGTTCAGATCACAGGTAGCGGAACCATTGATGGCAATGGAAGAGCCCTGATGAAGGATATTTTTAAAAATCTGGAGGCAGGTTTGATTACCGATCCAGAATGGAAAACCAAACGCCCAACAGAGAAGAACAGAGGGCATTTGCTTTGGATGCATAACTGCAACACTGTCAAAGTTTCAGGAGTCACTTTCAAAGATGCTACTTCTTGGGTGCTGAAATTACAGTCAAGTTCAAAAATGATCTTTGACAGCATCCGAGTAGAGAGTGTTGCCTATTGGAATAATGATGGCATTGATCTTGACAATTGTGTCGACGTAAAAGTATTGAATTCATTTTTCAATACAGCTGATGATGCAGTTTGTCTGAAATCTGAATCGAGAAATGGAATCTGTGAAAACATTCTGGTTGAAAACTGTGTACTTCGTTCGAGTGCCAATGCGTTTAAAATGGGAACTGCGTCTCATGGTGGATTTAAAAATATTACTGTTCGCAACATACAGGTATATGATACATACCGTTCAGCAATCGCGTTAGAAGCAGTCGATGGAGGCATAATTGACAATATTGATATTTCAAAAGTATATGCAAAGAATACTGGTAATGCAATTTTCATCAAATTGGGGAAACGCAATCAGGATGATGTTTATTCCACCATCAGCAATATTCGTATACGGGATGTAAAGGTGGAAGTACCTGGTGGCAAGCCTGATAAAGGATATGAAACAGAAGGGCCATTATTGAAATACCCCCCTTCATATATTGTACCTGAGAATAAAGTTTTCAGTATTTCCCCTTCTAATCATTCTACAAAGGAAACCAATGTGATTTTGTACCCACACAATGTTTTCCCGTCTTCTATTACCGGACTTCCAGGACATCCCGTCAAAAATGTTCATTTGGAAAATATTGAGATTATTTATGAGGGAGATGCAAAAAAGATGAGAACTCATATACCTATCGACTCACTTCACATCATTACTGAGGCAGCCGACCGATATCCAGAATTCAGTATGTTTGGTGAGTTGCCGGCATGGGGCATGTTTCTAAGACATGTTGACGGTATCAATATGAAAAATATTACTCTGAAATATGTGAAACAAGATTATAGAATTCCAATGATACTGGATGACGTCCATAATGCAAATTTTCAGATATTAAAAATTCCAACACTTTCTCAGCCACCTGCAGTATGGTTACGAAAATCCACTGATGTTACCATAAAAAAACTCAATACAACTTATCCTTTAAAAGATGCCATTAGGAAGCTGGATCAATAGGTTTGCATTACAGCAACATTTCATCTCTTTGATCTTTTTGGCAGTGCCATATATGTTACATGCCCAAAGAGTTAAGAAACTTTGGTTGGATGAATTGCCGATCAAATCTTATTCACAGGGTATACCTGCAGTTGTATCCAAATCCAATCAAGGGGGAGGTACAATTCAAATTGCAGGTACAAAATTTGAACATGGCATTGGTGTGGCTTCAACAAGTATTTTATCTTTTCAGTTGAGTGGCAATGCAAAATCTTTTCAAGCACTTGTGGGCGTGGATGATGAGGGAAGCAAAACGCTGGGACACCGTTTTTTTGTGGTAGGGGATAAAAAAATCCTTTTTGAAAGCGGTCTCATGCATCACGGAGAAAGAGCAAAGATGGTTGATGTTGATCTGCGTGGAATTAATCGACTCGGTTTACTTGTGTTGGTTCAGGACGAAGGGCATACCAAAGTTTACAGCAATTGGGCAGATGCATGCTTTGAATGGAAGGGCGATGGAATGCCTAGTCATATACCCAATGATGGTGAGAAATACATCCTCACACCGGCACCCTCCCTGCTTCCCAGCATCAACTCACCATTGGTCTTTGGGGCTCGTGCCGGCAACCCGAT
>RFVQ01000045.1 GCA_009922495.1 Chitinophagia bacterium | reverse complement strand
CACTATAATAGGTTGAAAAGTGCAATTGTTTCAGCAGGTCTTGCACCAGGCAAAACCATTGGAGATGGCATCAAGGAAATGAACAGGATTGCCAAGGCAACATTGGATGAATCCTTCTCAACCAGTTTGAGTGGAACTTCAAGGGATTTCGCAGAAAGTTCATCCAATACCCAGAACGCATTTTTACTGGCTCTAGTGCTAATCTTTTTGATTTTGGCTGCCCAATTTGAAAGTTTCATTGACCCCTTCATTATCATGATCACAGTTCCACTTGCCTTGGCTGGCGCTGTAATCAGTCTTTATGTATTTGATCAGTCGCTGAACATCTTCTCTCAGATTGGCATCATCATGCTGATTGGATTGGTAACGAAAAATGGAATTCTCATTGTGGAATTTGCCAACCAAAAAAGAGAACAGGGAATCAATAAATTTGAAGCTGTACTTCAGGCTTCCGTTGCCAGGCTAAGACCTATTCTAATGACGACGCTTGCAACGGCTTTGGGAGCACTTCCCATTGCATTGGCCCTTGGATCTGCTGGAAAAAGCCGTATTCCATTGGGCATTGTGATCATTGGAGGATTGATGTTTGCGTTGATCCTAACGCTGTTTGTAGTACCCGCACTCTACACGTATATCTCCCGGAAAAAACAAGTGAATCATGAAATCTAAGCTTCTCATCATATTTCTATTTTTTACAATTGCATCTAAATCACAGGACAGTAGTCTATCTTTAAAACAGGCAATTGATATTGCACTGCAACAAAACCTTGAAATTCAGATTTCCCAAACTGAACTTGAGATTGCCCAAACGAATAACAATTGGGGAAATGCGGGTGCCCTTCCAACTGTAATTGCGAATGTTTCCAATACAGAGGCCAAATCCAACATCAACCAAAAATTATCCAATGGAAACAGCATTGTCCGCAACAATGTTTCGAACAATGCGCTGAACTCAAATCTAGGAATCAGCTGGAGGGTTTACAACGGGATGAGAATCCGCTCTACAAAAGAAAGATTTGAAACACTAGAAAAAATAGGCACACTGGCTGTACAACAGCAAATTGACCAAGTGGTATTTGACGTAATGAATACCTACTACAGTTTGGTTAGGCTTAACAAACAATTAGAGGCAACCAAAGCCATTATCAACCTATCGATTGAAAGACTTAAAATTGCTGAAACAAGGTTCAATGTAGGCAGTGGCGCCAAAACAGATATGCTGCAAGCGAGCATTGACCTGAATGCCCAAAAGGTCAACCTGGAGAATCTCATGAATCAGGTGGCTGATGCAAGATCTGCCATGAACATACTATTGAAAAGACCTTCTGACAATCCTTTTCATCCCATTGACCAGCAATTCAGCATACCCAATATTACACTGTCTTCATTGATTGGAAAACTGGATACGCAGAACATACAATTGCTGATTGCCCAACAGGAAAAAATCAATCTTGCCAACGATAGAAAAATCATCAATGCCCAAAGGCTCCCATCACTCACGATCAATACAAATACCGTTTTAAACAGAACAAAATCTACAGCAGGCCTTTTTCTCGTAAACCAAAATTTTGGCCCCAATATTGGGCTTGGCCTCGGTATTCCCATTTTTAATGGAAATATCAACAAGACACAATTGAAAGTGAACACAATTCAGCAAAAAAGACAAAACTTACAAACTGAATTGTTAAGGGCTGAGTTGGAGAGAAATCTACATGTCGCCTACAATGATTTTCAAAATGCTGTTACGGTTTCAAAGATTGAAGAACAAAACCTTAAGCTCGCTGAAGAAAATAATTTTATTTCTACAGAAAGATTCAAAAAGCTTCAAAGTAATTCGATTGAACTAAGACAGGCGCAATTGAGTCTTATTGAAGCACAAAACAGGTATATTTTTGCACAGTTCAATGCGCAACTTGCTGCTACAGCATTGAAATTCATAACGGGTGAAATCAGCAAGAATTTCTGATCATCTTGCTCTTTGGTTATTTACCAAGATGGAAATGTTTGAAGGCAAAGGGCAATAAATCCGAAACGGAATTGAGTTCAATGATTGTGCCAGTCTGACCACTGAGTAACAAGCGTATAGGCTCGTTGAATCTTGATTCATACTCTACAAGGGACTGCCTGCACATACCACAGGGTGCAACAGGTGCCATAGCATCTACTTCGTCACTCTCATAAGAGATGGCCAATGTTTTGATCTTCTGATCAGGAGCAATCGAAGAAACGGCAGCCAACAGCACCCTTTCTGCGCATAAACCTATGGGATAAGATGCGTTTTCCTGATTGGTGCCATGAATTTTACTATTATCCTCCATCAAAGCCAATGCCCCTACCCTGAATCTAGAATAGGGAGCATAGGCAGATTTACAAATTTCTCTAACCTCCAGTATAAGGTTTGCATCCGTGGTGGGAAGTTCAGACAGATGGTTATATACCTTGTAATGAACCTGAATGGATTCAGCAGCCATTTCTTGGGTTATTTGATTGCTTTGAATATCCTGTTCCAACGGGGGCCATTCTGCCAAGAGAACCAGATCAGCGAAGCCTTTCCTACAATATGGTCTTCCGGAACAAAACCCCAAAACCTGGAATCTTGAGAATTATGTCTATTATCACCCATCATCCAGAAATAATCCATCTTAAAAGTATAGGAAGAGGTTTTTACGCCATTTAGAAAGAGCTCACCATTGACCTCATTCCATTCATTGTTTTCATACACCTCTATCACTCTTTTGTAAAGTGACTTATTTCGATTGTCAAGTGTTATTTTTTGCCCCTTTTTAGGAATCCATAAAGGACCAAAATTGTCTTCACTCCATTTGAACTGTGTGGTATCATAAGGGAAAGTATTTCCAAATCCACTGGAGTTGAGGTCTGCCTTTATGGATGCTTTGATTACAAATGGAAATCCCTTAACAATTTCCAATTGCCTACCAGTTAGGGTGAGCCTGTAAACATTTGGAGATCCTTGCATGGCAAGCAAGTCTCTTTGCTCAGGATCATCTGGATCTACATTCAATTCATTCTTTATGAAATCTTCAGGGAAAAAACCTTTACCATCCAATGTCACATAATAGGGCATTTCAGCATCTGGTGGGATGGCATTTTTAACTCCATCAACAAACAAAACTCCCTCTTTGATCTCAACAGTTTCACCTGCAATGGCTACACATCTTTTGATGAAATTTTCTCTTTTGTCAACGGGCCTAACCACAATGTCATCACGTTCTGCAAATAACATATCCCTGTTTCCTCCTCTGGATTGGTAAGCTCTTAAATAATCATAGTAGTTTATCTCAGATTGGAACTCTTGTATGACAGTATCTCCTACTGGATAATTGAAAACCACAACATCATTTCTTTTAACCGGTGAAGAAAAGAGCCTGTTATAGGGCAGTTTTATCCATTCCAAATATGATTTTGAAGATCCGATGGGCATCGTATGATGGACAAAGGGAAAAGCAAGGGGGGTATTGGGAATTCTGGGACCGTAACTGGTTTTGCTTACAAATAGAAAATCATTGACCAACAAAGTCTTTTCCATCGAACCGGTAGGTATCACATACGCTTCAAAAATAAATGTTCGAATGATGGTTGCAGCAACAATTGCAAAGACTGCGGCATCTATCCATTCTCTGAAGGCCGATTTCGAATAATTCTTCAGGACGGCAGCTCCTGCATAACGTTCATTTTTGGAAAACCCTAAATAAGGAAAATACAGAAAAGGAACCAATACAGTGGCTGCATGATGCAACAAGGAAAATCTTCCAAAATGTTCCACAAATTTTATACAAATCCAAATGGTAACAAATTGTCCGGCAATAGGAATAAATTGAAAAAGAAACCAATAGGTTTTAAGCTCCATTTTCCTAACCATTAACCAGGTATTGTAAAACGGTACCAATGCCTTCCATCCTTCGATACCAGCCTTCTTAAACATACCAAACAAACCGATGTGAAATCCTGCTGTAGCAATCGTAAAAATCAACCAACCTATACTCATTGTTCAATTCTTTTGGTCACCAAATGTAACATAAAAGGAGGATTTTAATATTATCCATTGAAATACGTTGATTTTTTAACATGAATGGTTATTTTCAATGTCAACAACCAATAGGATGGACATTTTCAGCATCAGGGATATTGAAAATCTTACCGGCATCAAAGCACATACCCTGCGCGTTTGGGAAAAACGATATGGTATCATTATACCACCAACAGCACCAGGAAAACACCGGATGTATGACAACAACGACCTAAAGCATATTCTCAGGATTGCTTCCTTGTATCACAAGGGAATGAAGATCTCAAAGATTGCGGAAATGTCATTTGAAGAAATTCAAAAGAAAACACAAGCGCCTGATACCAGATCCAATTTTGAAGCTTTTGTAGAGCAATTATTGGAGTATACATTTGATGGAAATGAAGCCGCCTTCAAAAAGCTTATGGCAGAGTTGAGAGAAATGATGGGAGAAATCAACATGTATCTACATGTTATCTTTCCTTTTCTTTCAAAAATTGGCGAATTGTGGTTGACAGATAAAATCTCCCCCATTCAGGAACATTTTACCAGCAACATTATCAGAAATGAATTGATTGTAGCCATCGACAAAACATTTTCAGGTTCCCCCTTAAAAGATCCAAAATTTCTGCTTTTTTGCCCTACTGGTGAACAACACGAGATCCCTCTCCTTTTTTGTCACTTTATGTTGCGATCAAGAAAGGTCAACGCTACTTATCTAGGGAGCAATATATCAGAAGATATTTTGACATCAGTTGTTGAAAAAAAAGAGCCAGAGTGGCTCCTTGTCTATCTGATTACAAACTTTACAGATGAAGAGATAGAAAAATATGCAACAGCTCTAGCCAAGAAATTTGAAAAACAAAAGATCCTGTTTTGCGGACCTGGATTCAAAAATATTGACAGATTGGAAACGAATGCATCTATTTGCAGAGGAATCCATGAGTTGGTGAACTTTTGCAGTACGGTATAAGGAGAACCTAAGAAATCATGGCCTTTTGCTTTCTGGCAACAGGTCTCATGATAATGTCTTTCACCGTCATGTCTTCAGAAAGTGAATCCAGGATAATAGCATTACAATTACCATCATTTGCAGTACAAAATCGCATGGCCGTCCATACATGATCTATCACCGTCTCATCTATGATAGAAAAGCCTTTTGATTTTAAACAGTCCCATTGGCAATCACGATTGAGATCGCTTACGATTTTAGAGGTAGGTTTTGGATAAGCGATCCAGAGCTTTCCCTTTTCTTTTAAAGCAGGAATGACATCACAAAGTATGGTAGAAAGTTGGTTATAATTGATGGCAAATACGAGGGCAAAATCAATTTTCCTGCTTTTCAAAAGGGGGGTAACATTTTTGGCAAATGACAATTTGGTAAAATGCTTTTCAAGAGTGGAAGGAATACCTTGGATAAGTACATTCTTTTCGTCTGAAAATTGAAGTTTTTCAAAAATATTCAATACCATATCTCAAAAATTTAACCCGGGGAATAAAATTAACATTTTTTCCACAGTAAATGCCATTTAGCATTTACTTTTTTTATCCAAAATGGTGGTTAGAAATCAGGCCCTACCCTTGCGCTTGTCCCGGTATTTGAGAATCGGCACCTTGTTTTCACTGCCAGAAAGTAGACGACTTATGTTTTTCTGATGGGTCATGATGACCAAAAGAGCGACAGCAATGGCAAAAATTCTGTAAGCAATGTTATCAACGTTGAAAATAACCAAAATGAAAACAGGAAATGCCAAACTTGCCAAAATTGAACTTAGGGATACAAAGCGAGTAAGAAAAAGGACCAAAAGAAAAACGCCTGAGCAACTAAGGGCAGTCCAAGGCGATACAGCAATGATCAATCCAAAAAGCGTTGCCACTCCTTTGCCACCCCTAAACTCTGCCCAAATGGGGAAAATATGTCCCAAAACTGCAGCCAATCCCAATCCTATCTGAAAATTGGTCAATTCAAATTCATTCTGATGATAAAAAGGAAGGAGCAGCGCCATTTTAGCAGCAACAAGGCCCTTGAGCATATCAAAAATCATGACGATGGTTCCCCAACGTGAACCCAAGACACGAAAAGTGTTGGTCGCACCTGCATTTCCACTTCCATAATCCCTTATGTCAATATTGAACTGTGTTCTGCTAACGATCAGAGAAGTTGGGATAGATCCGATTAAATATGCCAGCAAAATGAGCAATGCTTCATTCATCTGTTCTTCATCATTTTAAGGGTTTGTAAAATTAATAAAAAAATAATAAATGCCCTATCTATGATCCCAAAAGGTCCTTTAAAAACGGAGTACTATCCAGTTTTTTTCCTCTTTTCTGCTTACTGTTTCACCAAAAAAGGGAGTAAAAACCCTTGTAATATCCTCATAATCTTCTGACAACAAACCACTTAGAAGTAAAGTCCCCCCAGGCTTTAGTATGCTGCGCATGGCTTTTGCCTGTTCAACCAGAACATGTTTGTTGATGTTGGCCAACAGAATATCAAAGGATGGCTCATCCTTCAGATGATCCTTTAAACTGATCTCTATGTTTTGACAATGATTTCTTTCGAAATTCTCTCTGGCGTTTTCTATGCTCCATTCATCATTGTCAATCGCCCTGACAAACCCTGCTCCCAATTGCTTTGCCAAAATGGCCAACACCCCTGTACCCGTTCCAAAATCAAAAACAGTTTTATGCCTAAAATCCAAACCAAGCATCTCCTCCATCATCAATTTGGTAGTGGCATGATGTCCGGTTCCAAAACTCATTTTAGGTGTGATTTCAATGCTATGATCAAAACCATCCAACTTGGGATGAAAGTCAGCCCTGATATGAATTTTTCCGGGAATGATCACCGGATCGAAATTTGACTCCCAGCTAGCATTCCAATTCTGTTCCTTGATAGTGTTAAGGGTAAAATCAAGCCCCATTTTTCCAAGCGTGGTTCCTACTTCATCAACATTAACCAATCTTGATTCCGCATAGATCTTGATCCCCCAGTCAGTTTCTTCCATACCATGAAATCCCATTTCAGACATGACTGCTGACACCAATTCCAATTGTTGGGGATCATTTGAGGGAATGGATATTTCTATATATTCTTTCATAAAAAAAGCCGGCAAAGGCCGGCATTTGATTTTTTTATTCAGGATTTTCATTTCCCCCTTCATCCTTGCGGAATTCAGGTTTTGGGATCAAAACTTTGCGACTGAGTTTGAATTTTCCTGTTTTGTGGTCAATTCCAATCAGCCTTACCTTAATAGAATCCCCTTCTTTCATGATTCCATCAAGATTTTCAAGTCTTTTCCAGCTTACTTCACTGATGTGCAAGAGGCCCTGTTTTCCAGGCATAAACTCTACAAAAGCACCATATGGCATGATGGATTTTACCTTGGCTTCATAGTCCTCTCCAACTTCCGGCATGGCAACAATACCCTTAACCCAGGCAACTGCTCTATCCAGCCCTTCTTTTGCGGGACTGAAAATGCTGACTTCGCCCTGGTTTCCAATTTCCTCAATGTTGATAGTGGTACCCGTTTCACGCTGAATTTCCTGAATGATCTTTCCTTGAGGACCGATCACCGCACCAATAAATTCTTTGTCAATGAACAGCTTGATCATTCTTGGTGCATGAGGCTTAACCTCAGCCCTATGCTCAGCCATACAATTGTACATGGCATCAAGGATGTGCAAACGACCCCTTCTTGCCTGTTCAAGTGCTTCCATCATGGTTTGCATGCTCAATCCGTCGATCTTGATATCCATTTGGATACCACAGATGCCATCGCGCGTGCCAGTTACTTTGAAATCCATATCTCCCAGGTGATCTTCGTCACCCAGAATATCGGTGAGGATTGCATTCTTGCCATCAGTAGACCTCGTGATCAATCCCATCGCAACACCACTGACGTGCTTGGGAATGGGCACACCGGCATCCATTAGCGCGAGCGAACCAGCGCAAACTGTTGCCATTGAGGAGGAACCATTCGATTCAAGAATATCGGACACTACACGTACTGTGTAAGCATAATCATTACCTGGCATCATTTGTTTCAAGCTGCGAAGAGCAAGATTGCCATGCCCCACTTCTCTTCGACCGGGCCCCCTCATGGGTTTAACTTCTCCTGTAGAGAATGCTGGGAAATTATAATGCAAAATGAACTTGTTGTACTCTGACTTGGCAGCACTTTCAATCAGCAACTCATCTAAAGGAGTACCAAAGGTAATTGTTGTAAGAGACTGAGTTTCACCACGAGTAAAGAGGGCAGATCCGTGTGGGCTAGGCAGAATATCTACTTCCATGTTCAAGGGCCTGACTTCATCCAAAGCCCTGCCATCTAACCTGATCCTATCATCCAGGATCATGTTACGGACAACCTCCCATTTAAGGTCTTCAAAATATTTTTTTGCCAGTTTTACCTGTTCTGATGTAGCCTCATCACCCAACATGGCCACCACTTCCTTTTTCAGCTCATCATAGGCCTTGCTTCTGTCTGCTTTGTTGCTGGCACCTTTTGAAATTGCATACACTCGGTCTGTTGCAAAAGAAGTTACCTTTTCTTGCAAAGATTCATCTGAAGGCGGCTTTGGATAATCGCGCTTTGGACCCACCCCTACTTTTTGCTTCAGCTCTTCCTGGGCGGCAATCTGGATGCGGATTGCATCATGGGCAATTTCGAGTGCTTTGACAACATCGGCTTCTCCACATTCTTTTGACTCGCCTTCCACCATCATCAGGTTTTTGGCAGTAGCACCAATCATAAAATCCATATCAGCCGATGCGAGTTCTGTGCGGCTGGGATTTACAACATAATTTCCATTTACCCTGGCAACCCTTACTTCTGAGATGATCTCCTTAATGGGAATATCAGAAACAGCCAATGCAGCAGATGCTGCCAAACAAGCAAGCGAATCCGGCATGATCTCCGGATCTGAAGATATCAAGGTTACCAATACCTGTACATCACACAAATAATCTTCGGGAAATAGAGGGCGAAGAGCCCTGTCGATCAAACGACTGATCAATATTTCATAGTCACTTAACCTACCCTCGCGCTTGAAAAAAGATCCGGGTATTCTGCCTGCAGATGCAAATTTTTCCTGATAGTCAACGGAAAGTGGGAAAAAATCCTGTCCTTCCCTGGGTTCCTTGTTAGCGCATACAGTTGCCAATAAGACGCAATTTCCTTGCCTTACCGTTACGGCACCGTCTGCCTGTCTGGCCAATCGGCCTGTTTCTATGGTCACAATACGACCGTTACCAAGATCAAAGCTTGATTGAAATGGTTGTTGTAGCATGATTCGATTTTTGGAGGGTTCCAAAAAGCAATATTCCCAACAGATGGTTGGGAATAAAACTGTTCAGTAAATATGTTATTTTCTTAATCCGAGCTTTTCGATCAGGGCTCTGTATCCTTCAAGGTTGTGTTTGCTCAAATAAGATAGCAACCTCTTTCTTTGGCCAACCTTTCTCATGAGTCCCCTATTGCTGGAAAAATCCTTTTTATTGGATTTAAGGTGCTTGGAGATTTCATTGATTTCAGCAGTTAACAATGCAACCTGTGCATCAATGGATCCAGTGTTTTTTGCGTTGCCACCGAATTCTGCAACGATTGAAGACTTTCTTTCTTTTGTTACGCTTGACATCTCAGTTTTTTTTAATTCATCTTTGGTTTACATCAAAATAATTGGGTGCAAAGGTAAGTGATTTATTAAAAAGAGCAAAATTATCTGCAGAAGATACTACTCCATGTATTTCATTTTCAATGCATAAAGCAAAATAAATACGGCTCCTGTCATCCCATGGTAAATCGCATAGGCCATTCCAAGCCAATTATCAAACCCAAAGACCATTCCAGACGATACAACGGCTATCAGACAGCCCAAAACGTATAACTTAAACCCGTTTTTTTTCAATTGAAGCATCCACCAAGCCCCTGCTAGTGTTAACACATTGAAAATCAATGTAAAAACACTAAAATCATGCATATTGGAAGAGGTAACTGCGGCAGCAATCCCATTCAAAGCCTTGTCAAAATCTGCTTGGGCTTTGGGATCAATATTGGCCCCTGAAATCAGATTGTCATACTCCACCAATAATTCCTCTGTTCTTTTGGTGAGTCTATCCGGATTGAAAATCCCTTCAAAAGAGGTCATGATCATGTATAGACTCGCAAAAATGGTGAGATAACACAAAAGGGTCAGCGATCTTGGTCTCATGGGAGCAATATCATTCCCGGATCCTGGATTTGACATTTTTGAAATTTTATCAAAGGTACAAAGAACAATTTTCGCATTAATTCATTTATTTGTAAGGATGGCTGATCATATCCATATCATTTACAAAAAAGCCTCACATACCTCCATATCAGGCAATCAATCGGATTTGATACACATGATCAAGGCTTTAAAAAAGATTGGTCAAACCATACATCTTCATTGTTTTTATCCGGAAAGAATTCAAATCGCTTTGATAAAGGGAGATTGTCAAAAAATCGAAACTTATGCCCATCAGCCCCCGTCCGGAAAGATATCCAATAGCATACAAAAGGCTGAAATAAAAAGACTTAGGAATAATTTGATGGAAGATGATGCCCCCATCGTCTTTCATGGCTATCAATCCGCAAGCATGCTTGTGGATGTAAATGAATGGGGAGCTAGAACCATCCTGATCCGATTGCTAAGAGATGAGCCTACTTATCTCCAAAATCTCGCCAAAGTGACTCCTTGGGGCCCATTGAAGCTCCGGTATTGGATTGAATCAGCTCTTGCCATAAAAAAATTCAAAATCTTACTACAAAAGGCAAAGATTGTCAGCAGCATTGAACTGGAAAATACCGAAACAAAAATCAACCTCATTCCTGAATTCAAGGAGGAACTTCAATCCTTTTTTAAAGAAGGTAATGGCAGTTTTTGTCTTTACTATGGCGATTTGTCCAAAAGAGAAAATGAATATTCTGCAAGATGGCTGTTGGAGCATGTTTTCAACAACCTGGAAATCCCTTTTGTGATTGCAGGAAATAACCCGGCTGAATCGCTTGAACAAGCCGCACATGTTAGAATGCATACTTGCCTTGTGTCCAATCCATCGGAACAAGAAATGAGTGAACTGATCAAAAAAGCTCAAATAGTATTGATGCCATCCTTCATAGATCAGCAAAGCCAGGATAATGTGCTAAAATTCCTGCTATGGGGAAGACATATTCTTGTCAATAACAAGGCAACCCATGAGAGCCCTTTTGCAAAGTGGTTTGCAGTGGCAGAAACACCCGAATTGTTCGCAGAAAAAATCGAATTGTTGTTCTCTTCGCCTTTCACTGAAAAGGAAAAAAATAGCAGGCTCGAAGGATTAATTCAAATGGGGACGGAAGAATCAAAAGCATTACAACTTATCAGCTTGCTGAACCGATAACATCCAACACCTTGCCAAACTCAGTTCTAAGCATTCGTGCTGGATATTTGTTGATCACCATATAATCATGGGTAGCCATCACAATTGCAGTTCCAAATTCCTTGCTAATCTGGAAAAGAAGGTTCATGATCTCTTCGGTGGTTTCCGGATCCAGATTACCCGTAGGTTCATCTGCCAAGATCAACTTGGGTGAATTCAACAATGCCCTGGCAATGTCGACTCTCTGTTGTTCGCCGCCTGAAAGCTCATAAGGGAACTTAAAACCCTTTGTTTTGAGTCCTACTTTTCCCAAAACATCTTCAATTTTATCTTCTATCAATTTTTCATCTTTCCAGCCGGTAGCATGCAGCACAAATTTTAAATTGTCGTGGACGTTACGATCTGTTAACAATTGAAAATCCTGAAATACTATGCCAATATTGCGTCGAAGAAAGGGAACTGTTTTCCAGGTTAAATCCTTTAGATCAAAACCAGCAACATTGGCCTTTCCTTCCCTCAAAGGAAGCTCTCCATAAAGTGTTTTGAGAAGACTTGACTTACCCGTACCTGTCTTGCCAATCAGGTAAACAAATTCACTTCTGGATATATTGATGTTCACATCACTCAGGATCAACGTATTTCCCTGGTAAATATTGGCATTTTGTATCGATAAGACTATATCGCTCATGATCAAATTTAAGCTTTAAAGTTATAAGACTGTTCATTTAAAATGACTTCCAAAGATTTCTGATCGGCAGTTTCAACATGGCCAATGATTTGCGCATCTACCAGGAAAGAATTGGATATGTCAATAATGGACAAAGCAGTTTTTTCATCCGTATAAATTTCCATTCTGCTTCCCATGTTAAAAACCTGCAACATCTCAAATAAATCAGCACCACTGGCCTCTTTGATAAGATCAAAAACAGGTGGCGGATCAAATAAATTGTTTTTAACAACCTTCATCGGCCCTGGAAGATATTTCAGGCATTTGGTCTGGCCACCACCACTGCAATGGATAATGCCTTTGATGTTTTCAAAATGCTCAGACAAAACCTGTGTTATGATGGGAGCATAAGTTCGGGTTGGACTGAGCACCAATTTTCCAGCATGAATGGCAACCCCATTTATCGAGATCGGGTCAGTCATTTTGTGTCTACCAATGTAAACTACTGATTCTGACAAGGAGGGATCGTAAGATTCAGGATATTTTCTGGCGTGAAATTTATCAAAAAAATCATGCCTTGCACTGGTCAATCCATTGCTTCCAATTCCGCTGTTGTATTCTGTTTCATACTTAGACTGGCCAAATGAGGAGAGTCCGACAATCACATCACCAGATCCAATTTTTTCATTGGTTATGAGTCTTTTTTTGGGCCATCTGGCCGTCATTGTACCATTAACCGCCACGGTTCTGACAACATCCCCGACATCCGCTGTTTCACCTCCCAAATAATGAATATTGACACCCATTTTTGAAAGATCGGCGAACAACTGGCTGGAACCATCAATGATTTCTTTCAGTACTTCACCGGGTATGAGATTCTTGTTCCTGTCAATAGTTGAATTGAAAATAATGTTGTCATATACGCCTATGCACAACAGGTCATCCAGGTTCATGACGATGGCATCCTGCGCAATGCCCCTCCATACAGAAATATCCCCTGTTTCCTTCCAATAGAGGTAGGCCAAAATACTTTTGGTTCCTGCTCCATCCGCATGCATAACATTCACATGTTCCTCGGATCCGGTCAAAAAATCAGGATATGTTTTGCAAAAAGCAAATGGAAAAAGACCTTGATCCAGCCCCTTAATGGCGGCATGAACCTCCTCTTTTTGAGCTGAGACCCCTCTTTGTTGATATAAACTCATGTAAGCTAAAGTATGGGCAAATCTACTTTAGATGATTGAAATGGCAAGAAAATGCTGTCTTTCTTATCAACAGACTGTTGATTCTTGTATTTGAATTAATTTTGCATGCCTTATGCAGGTTCATTTCCAATTAGACGCTCTTCCGACATTCAAAAATGCCGTAATTACCATTGGCACATTTGATGGTGTACACACAGGTCATCAGTCAATTTTAAAGACCCTTTTAGAACAAGCAGCACAAGTCAATGGAGAATCAGTCGTTATTACCTTTCATCCTCATCCAAGAAGAGTGCTGAACAATGCAGATGCACCTTCTTTGTTAACAAGCCTTGATGAAAGGATTGAAAGATTCCATGAATACGGAATTGATCATTTGGTGATTGTACCTTTTGACCCATCATTCTCAGAAATGACAGCAGATGAATATGTTGAACAGTTTCTGGTTGGAAATTTTCATCCAAAGTGTATCGTCATTGGCTATGACCATCGTTATGGCAAAAACAGAGCCGGCGATTTCGAACTTTTATCAGAGTTGGGCAAAAAATACAACTACTCCGTTTGTGAAATACCTGAAAAAAGCCTCAATGATTCCCGCATCAGTTCAACCCATGTCCGACAAGCACTTTTAACAGGCAATATAAAGCTGGCAAACCACTTGCTATCCTACCCTTTTCAGCTTGAAGGAATGGTAGTAGAAGGAGATAAATTAGGACGAACACTTGGCTTCCCTACTGCAAATCTCTAT